>CBFIIS010000006.1:0-50009 GCA_965662715.1 Candidatus Poseidoniaceae archaeon
TTCAAGAGCCTCAAGAAGATGGCCCTCGGTGGAGAGTCCTTCTTCCTCAACACCTTCACTGCAGGCGCAGCTGGTGGCTGGGTGAGCGTTGCTCCAGGATCCCCTGGTGACATCCAAGGCTTCAACCTCGTCCCAGGTCAAGTCCTCTACATCCAAGGTGGCTCCTACCTTGCCTCGACCCTCAACGTCGTCACCGACACCAAATTCCAAGGTGCAAAGGGCTTCTTCAGCGGCGAATCAATGTTCTTTGTTCAAGCGACAAGCAGCGAAGGCACTGGCCGTGTGTGGTACAACTCCTTTGGCGCCATCAAGCAAATCCCAGTGGAACCAGGACAAACCATCACTGTCGACACCGGCCACGTCGTTGCATTCGACGGCGGTGTCCAATACACCATCAACAAGGTTGGCGGCATGAAGTCGTTCCTCGTTGGCGGTGAAGGATTGGTCATGAACTTCTCAGGACAAGGCAATGTTTGGATCCAAACTCGAAACGTTGGCAGCCTCGCTGCTAAGCTCGTTCCGTTCTTACCAAACCGTGGCAGCTGATTGAAGCACGACCATCATTTACCGCTTCACGCAGATAACATCGTGACCTGCAATCGATGTTCGTTAATTGGAATGTTGGTGAGCCAAACAATTCCGGCGGATCTGAGAACAGCGTGCATAGCGCTTGCAACGATGCTCAATAGGCCTCAATACAATCGTTATTTTTGCTTGCGCAGTGTCCTTTTCGGATGAAAATTTCGGGCTCGGAAATTGTATGAAAGGTCGGCAAATCGACCTCTTCGACCTGCTATCGAGGCGAAGACAATATAACCACAGGAGAATGGTGGAACCGGAGAGGAATACTCTTCAGGGAAAATCATGAGTTGTTCACTCGACCTTCCATTAGGACCATCGTGCAGGGATCCAAGCCTCGAGGCTGATTTACAGGCTCGTCTTGATGCAGGCCATCGCATCATTGCGGTTGGAGACATCCACGGCCACCTTGCCACATTCAGAGCGTTATTGCACAGATTGCAACTTGACCCAGAGGACCGTGTGGTTTGTTTGGGGGATTTGATTGACCGTGGACCAGATTCTGCAGGTTTGATTTCACTGGTTCGCAGCGATCCAAGAATTGTCTGCATCAAAGGCAACCATGAACACATGGCGGTTCAATCAATCACTGCTGAAGGAAAAGTCGAATTGTGGCAGCCATGGCTTCAACGTGGAGGAAAATCCACCTGGGGTTCATACATTGTACGGGCGCAAGGCGACCTCTGGCAGGCAAAATCCAATTTCTTCAATGACGCCATGTGGATGGACAACCTTCCCACGCAAATCGTGCTTGATGGTGTGAGGTTGGTGCATGCTGGTTATGACCCTCGAATGCCATTGGATGCACAGGGAGAAAAAGAACTCCTTTGGATTCGAAAGCGTTGGTTCCAACACGACAAACCCGTTGACCCAGCAAGGATGGTCGTGTTTGGTCACTCCACCACAACCAAAGTTGGCAAGTGTGCTGGTGAAGTGGCGTTCTCTTCGTTCAAACTCGATGATGAACGACCTGCATGGGTGGCCATGGATGTCGGAGCTTACAACCATGTCGCTCCCGGAATTGCTGCTTTGGACATCAAGACACAGCGGGTGATCAAACAGACGACGCTCCGTTCAGAACGTTGGTTTGAGCATGGCAACACGGTCAAGTCAAACACGAAGAAACCTCAACGGTGGAAGCAAGAAGGAAATCGAAGAGAAGCATTCATCGCCGAACATTATGGATTAGCTGCCCTTCGAATGGCCACCAGAAAGGAGCACGTTGCCGAGTTGAAAGCAAAACGACGGCTACGGATGGCAGGCGTGGTCCTTGAACAAGAGGATGTGCCACACACAGCATTCCATCTTCGAAGCCGCAACGATAACGATGCAATCCTAACCCAAGAAGTGGAAGCCTCAGATTGGGTGCACAATGGCCAACGAATTCGCAAAGGCCCCGGCACAGAAGCTGACAGAAGCCCACCTCACCTTCCAGGCCCTACAGGATTCAGAGTCTACCATCGCACGAAGATGAAAATTAAGGCTCGTTCTTCGATCGATCATACATCATCACCTTGGGCGCGCCCTCGCCGCTCGCAGAAATCCTGAGCGGCCATGTCCTAAATGGGAACATCATGATCAAACACAGATTCAGTGTAGTTTCCACACTGCATGCCGTGAGAATAGGTTTCCGACCTGAATGTGCCCGATTTGTGAAATTTGTTTCCTAAAAGTCACAATAACTATGACTTTTTACTGAATTACGACATTTGACGCTTGTTTGACGCATGAAAGCGAACATTCAAGAGGGTTCACGTTGTTCATCTGTTTCATGGCCGACACACAGACATCAGCCCAAGGTCGAAACGCTACCACCATCGCACTTCGAGAAGCCGTTATGCGGGTAGTCAAACAACGCAACACCCATCGGAATTTCCTGAAAGCTTCCGCTGAAACCGAAGCTCGCCTGCTCGAAGGCCAGCCAAGTTCAATCTTCATGTACGGACTTTGATCCAACTTACCCAACACACCCACTCCCTCATCCGCCCTGTATGCATTACCTCCCAAAGGGCGGGTGAGGTGACGGCCTGTTCCGAACCGTTCATGTTGCTGATGCACCTCGCTCTGTCATGGAACCCTTAGCTTGGGAAGCGATCCTCACTGCGGGGACGTTTTTCATTCTTGGAGCCACTTCGCCTGGCCCGAGCCTGATGGTCGTGCTTCGAAACACATTGATTGGCGGTCGCCGCCAAGGTGTCGCTTGCGCCGTTGGCCACGGTCTTGGATTTGGCCTCTATGCTGGAAGTGCAGTGTTTGGACTCATCGTCTTACTGGAACAAGCACCAGATGTGTTTTTCATCCTCCAACTCATTGGTGTCGTACTGCTTGTGTGGTACGGTTGGAAAATGTGGACAACAACAGTTGAGGTGGGACCAGAAGTGGAAGAAAATCTCAATCTTCGACAGCGCCAAGGGTTCGCTGAAGGTTTTGCAATCGCTTTCTTCAACCCAAAGATTGCCCTCTTTCTCGTTGCCGTCTTAGCCCAAGTGCTCGAACCGGGTATGGGCATGAACACAAAACTCGCCATCGGAGGTCTCGGCATGTTCATCGATACTGCATGGTACGTCATCGTGGCCTTGCTGCTCACTGGAACGCGTGCCCTTGAAGTGTTGAGAACACATGGTGGTGTGGTCTACCGAGCGACTGCGATTGCGCTCTGGGTTTTTGCAGCCTCAGTGGCCTATGGCCTGCTGTGATCACTTCTGGCACCGAGGACAAAGGAAGGTTGAGCGGTTACTCTGAACAATCCGTTCAATGGTGCCATTGCAACCTTCCTTGAGGCATGGACCGTCTTCGCGGTCATAGACTTGAAAATGATGACCAAAATAACCGAGAGTCCCATCGACTGCAGCGAAGTCATTCAGTGTTGATCCACCGACGGCAATCGCTGCGTTCAGCACCGATTTGACTTCATCCACAAGACGTTCGAGGCGTTTGGTAGGGGCGCCGTTCTTGCGAACAAGAACGTTCGAGGGCGTCGTTGGTGCAATGCCTGATCGATAAAGTGCCTCACATGCGTAAATATTGCCGACACCGACCACAAAGCGTTGGTCGAGCAATGTGGTTTTGATAGCGGAGCGCTTTTGGCCGATCCTTTGTGCAGCAATGGTTGCATTCCAATCCTCGAAGGGTTCTGGGCCAAGATGTTCGAGAAGCGACTGGATTGGCTCTTCAGCTCGATCAAAGACATCAGCGATACCGAACCTGCGAGGATCTGTGTACACAGAAACCGAGCCATCATCAAATCGAAACTCCATGTGATCGTGGCGTCCATCAAAGCCCGTAAGTTCACCAAACGGAGAATTCGCCTTGGGTGAAGAACCAGCAGCAAGTCGAGCAACTTCATCAGGTGTGATGATGGTGTAGCGTCCACTCATTCCAAGGTGAGAAAGAAAAACCGTCCCATCTTCCAAATCGATCAGCAGATACTTGGCCCTTCGACGCACTGCAAGCACTCGTTTTCCATTCAACCGCTCGGCCATATCATCAGGAAATGGAAACCGGAGATCTGAACGTCGCAGCAACACATGTGTGATTTGCCGGCCAACCCATGCTTGTTCCAATCCTGTACGGACCGTCTCAACTTCAGGCAATTCCGGCACGGAGTTCACTCCTTTCGTATGACGTGAAACAGCACGTGATTGTCTTCATAGCCTGTCAATTCAATGCATTCTTCAACATCGAATCCTGATGCCAATAATTTCTGTTCAACCTTGTCAAACAAAGCCGCTTCACCTTCTCCTGTCCAGCGTTCACTTGCTGCTTTAAGCGACAAAAGACCAGTGCCGCCGAGATTGAGGAACCGGCGACAGGCGGCGATGAAAATGTCAACTTGACCTGCCTGGGCGACGTCTTGGAAGAGCCAGTTGACCTTCCGTGGCAACAGAACACCCCAAGCAGCATGCTTCCTTGCATCCCCAAGAACAGGAACAAGGCCGGGGCGGGACTTTGCCATGTGAGTTAATTCCCTTAGGCACCTCGGTGCCAAATCAACTGCGACTAAGCGACCGTTCAGTTCATTGCCTTGACCGCAAAGGTGGTCGTGAAGATGACTGATTGATGTGCCGTGGCCAGCACCAAGGTAAAGCACGGTCGTACCTTCCTCTGGAAGCAGTTGTGCTGCATCCTTCCGCGAACGCAAAATTCCAGCACCTAGTTTCGAACGGGAGGGATCCCAACGTCTGCATTCCATGCTTTGGATACGACGCAGTGATTCACCATAGACGGAATGACCTGGAACTGCGTTGATGGTCCAGATGGCTCGACCTTCTCTCAAAACACCCCATGACAAGGCTTCTGAGCGTCGACGGTTGTTTCCACGGCCCATTGAATCACCCTATTAGCGTCGAGAGGGAGGGCGTGGATGTGCGGCTTTGATGGCCTCAACCTTATCTTCCAAGGCTCGCATTTCTTCCTCGCCCCAAGGCTCACCCTCGAAGGCATCAACTTTGGCGGCAATGCTTGCTCGGGCTGCTATGGTTCGAGCAATCTTCCCTCGTACCCATCGAGGGGAGCGAGAAATCCACGGGTGCATGAAAATATGACCGTGCTTAGGAGGAGGTGCTCCTGTTTTGAGGTGATTGAAAAATGCCTTTTCAGCACCAAGCACCTGCACGGTGCCGGCTGGAAGCCGTGCAAGTCGCATCCGACCGTGAGCCTCGACACACAAGCGTGCTGCGAGCAGAGGTCCAAGAAGAGCAGAAAGTGAAGGAAGATGGTCTTCAGCCAAGGTCCGAATACCATTTTCCATTCGATCAAGTTGGCCACGGAAGACGGCAACGCTTGCACCCCATTCCTTCAACGCCTTCCATTCGGGCTTACTCGGACCGACAGAAGGCAATTCAACTTCAAGTGTTTTCGAGAGGTGTTCCAGTGATTCGGCATCACCAACAGTTCGCCCAAGAGAAGAGCGGTCCTTGCCAAACCTCGCTTCAGGAAGGAAAAGGCCAACCCATTCGACCAATCTCGCTTCCATAGTAATGAAGGTGCTACGAAGTTCATCGCTCGCCCGCATGAGATGTTCAAGGCGCCGATCAGGGTCACCTGCGGCTTGAGCAACGCCATGCATGGCCATGGCCAAAGCGGCCTCATCGACCGCAGCTTGCGCTTCAGCATCAGGAAGTGGCCAGTCAGCATCCGGCAAATCCAATTCGCCATGGACTCGAACCTTGGCGTCGGGAAAGCGCTCGGAGAGTATCCTCGCTTCAGGTGTCAAACCTTGGGCAGCGATGCATTCAAGTCGGGCAACGAGGTTTTTTTGGTCGTAAAAACCGTCCCACTGCTCAACATCAAGGATGGCACCAGTGTCATCCGAGACTGCAGCGGCGCGCCAATCATACCACAACCACATGGTTGGCCGTAGGGCTTTTGCATCTTCATCCCTTCCCCACCTCATTTACCGTTGGGAGTCTTTGCTGTCTTTTATCGAAGTAAGAGAATAGAATTTCGATGCTGGTTCGAGCCAAAAGGCTAAGTAGAGCATTGACTGGGCTGTTAGTATGTTTTGCCCAAAGTGTGGGACACTGTCATTCCCTAGTCCGAGTGGAGACATCTCATGCACCAATTACAAGTGCGGTTATGTTGGTCCCGCAAACCTCGTCATCAAGGGCACAGATGGCAAGGATGTCGACCTATCAAAGGCCAAATCCAGCACTGAGGCCAAGTCTCGTAAATACGAAGTGATCAAGGATTCAGATAAGTTGCAGGGTGTCCTCACCACTGGAACATACATGTGCCCAAAATGTGATGCGATGGAAGTGTTTTCGTATCTCGAGCAAACCAGGTCAAGTGACGAGCCAGAAACCCGCATGCTCACCTGCAAAGACTGCAGTCATGGTTGGCGTGAGTACTGAGTTGCTCAATAAAGCGAGTATTTGGTATTAAGTACCAACACGGAATCCCCTAAACATGGCCAATAAGCCCGTTTTAATCGCTGCAGCAGTCGTTCTCCTCTTGAGCATTGGTTCCCTTGCAGTTGCAGGCGCTGCCCTCGGTAGTGTTGATGAGGATTTTGAAAGTATATCCGCATTCGATTACTTGACCGATGAATCGACCTCCCACCAAATCAAGTATATCGATGACGATGGTGCGGGGAGTTCTGGTTTTCAGATCATGATTCGTGCTGATCTAACCGATGAAAACGATGACGGATTAGTCGATGCTTGCGTCGACTTTGAGTTCACAGTGATGGACGGCTCCGATGACGTAACAGAAGAAACCTCTGAAGTCGATTGTGCGCGTGATATAGTCGCAAAATTTGATGAGGAATTCCCAGATGGAGGAATGATTGCAGTCGCTAAGATTTGTGACACCTATGACGATTCAGGTCAAGGTTTCGAAGAACTTGAATCGTGTTCCATCGGCACAGTCTACACGGTTCAGAGCACAAGCAGCATGATGGTCTTTGACGCCGATGCGTATTACATTGAGAACCTCGAAGTACTTGGCGACTTCTTAGGCGAATTGTTTGGCGGAAGTTGCTTCGGCATCATTGGGATCTGTTGTGGAGTCATCCTGCTCATCGTAGGCCTCATCATGGGAGGCAATCAACAACCCCCTGTCATGATGGGCGGCATGCCAACCGGGGGCATGCCAGGCGTTGCATACCAAGCACCAACAGGTCAAATGCCTCAACAAATGATTCAACCACCGATTGGACAACCAATGAATCAACAACCAGTCGCACCAGTTGCAGAGCAGTCTACGACCAGTGAACAACCCTCACAGCAAGTGTGGGAAAAACTGTGAGTCCTTTCAACTTAACAGCCTTCAAAGAGGCCATCAGTAATCGTTTTCGACCCGTGGGGCGAGGAAGTACTGCACATTTGCAGCACCATCGTTGAACGAGAACTTCATCGAAAGCGGGTAATTCTCACCGAATCCAACTTCCACAGTCTCCAATGGGCCGAAGACCTTGGCCATTGGCACGAGGTAAGTCAAGGAATATTGGCTGCGGGCCGGGTTAGCACATTCCAGAGATTGAAGTTCATCCTTGTGGAAGGCGACCGTCACTGAATCTGTCGAGCCTTGGACGTGAACTGTGAAGGTGTTCGCATCGATGCTCAAGTTCACGAGATCGCCCACTTGGCGAGCAGCGCGAAGGGCTTGGCCGAGGTCTGCACCTGAGAGTTTGACCGTGCATGGTAGTTCGAGGTTTGGAAGGGTTGGGACGTTCATTGTGGAATCGTCGAGCGGACGAATATTTCTGTCAATCTTGCCAAGGTTGAGCGTGAAGACACCCGATTCAGCATTGAAAGCCATTTCAATCATGTCGGTTGCAGCACCGAGGCTGACAAGTTCCTTGATCTTTCGAAGTTCCAAGCCGAGCTTGCTTTCATCGATTTCCCAGGTGTCAAATGCTGCTGCATCAATGTTCATCTGAATCATGGCCACGTGTGACGGGTCAACAACCCGTACCTCTAAACCACCTTCACCGAAATCAAAGCGTGCGTCTTCGACGACCACACCTAAAGTTTCGATAATTTTGCTCATCAAGTCCTGTCGGGCCGTGACGTTCAACATATGAGATACACCCCTCTCCATTTTGCTTGCTTCTTCGACGGCTTATGAACTTAACATCTCTGTTCAATAAAAAGGGGGCGTCGGGCGCGGTTATTATGGCATGCGATATTCACCGCGCATGCACCGACTCCACTCAACGCAAAGCCCTTGCATTCTTATGGAAAGCGACCTTCGCCGAACCATGAGCGACGCAACTGGCTCGGTTGACCCTTTGTTGAAAGACGATGGAACGCCGTTCAAAATTGCAGTGTTGATTCCAACCATCAACAACGCCGATGAACTCGACATCGTGCTCGAACGGCTTTCCAAGCAGACCTACAGTGATTTTGAAGTCATCATCGCCGACTCCAAATCAAAAGACCACACCAAGCAAGTGTGCGAAAAGTATGGCGCCACATGGATTGAAGATCCTTCAAGAAACCGTGCCGATGCTTGCAACTTCGCCCTTCGACAAATGGACCACGAACTCGTGCTGTTCACCGATGACGACACCATCCCTCCATTGGACTGGGTCGAGAAATTGGTTCGATGGTTCAAGGACGACGAGGTGGGTGCGGTTGGCGGACCTAACTTTGCACCCGATGAAGATCCATTCGGAGCAAAATGCGCTGATGTTGCTTTCTGCACGCGGTTCATGACGGCTGGCACTCGATACGGAGCTCAACCAAAGGGCGACCTCGTTCCAATTACTCACAATCCAGGCGTCAACTGCGCTCACAGAATGGCCAACCTTCGTGAAGTCGATTTCTTCGAACCGGGTTGCATTGGTGCTGAAGACGTCGTGCTTGATGCGAAGATCCAACGCGCTGGCCACAAGCTGTTCATCGACCCCTCCAACGTGATGCCTCACCGCCGCCGTCGCCCATTCAAACCGTACATGAAGCAAATGCGAAACTATGGCTACACCCGGATGGTCGCGAACAAGCGCTGGCCTGAAATCGCAGTTTGGTCACACACTGCGATCGGTTTCTTCCCGTGGTTGGTGGTCGCCACCCTCCTCGCCATCGCCTATGGCGCCCTCAACGGAGGGCTCGCCGATGAGTACTGGTGGACCCTTTCTGGTGAATGGACAATCGAGCGAATATGCGCACATATCCCGCCCGTATTCATCGGATTTTACATCGCTCTTGCATGGCTTGGCGCAGCGATTGGAACCTCTCCACATCGATCTTTTGGAACGGTCTTTTTCGCACCTTTATTCGTCTTCTTAGCGCATTGGGCATACGGCCAAGGCGTCAACAAAGCGTGGCGTGAAATCCGTCGAACCGGTGGTAAAGCGGGCGAAGGTGCACAAATTGACGACCGAGTCCGCACCGCTTGATTGAGCATGGTGAGCAAATGAGAACCGCCTTGCTGCTCATCGGATTCAACCGCGTTGAATACTTCAACGAGACACTGACAAGCCTCGAGGCAAATCCAGAAGCCCATGACTGCGACCTACATGTCTACCTTGACGGCGGTCCGAAAGCCAACCAACAAGCATTACGTAAGCGAATCGATGCCTCCACATTCGAGAACATCACCGTGGTGGCCCGTGAGGAAAATTGGGGCATAGGAAGGAACCTCATCGATGCGAGGAGAACTCTTTTTGATCAACAGAACTACGACAGAGTGCTCCTTTTTGAGGACGATATGGTGCTCGCACCAAGTTATGTCGCCACGCTTCTCAACATGATGGATTGGAGCATGGAATACAACGACATTGGCACAGTGATGGCTTACAACATCAATCATGATACCCCAGAGATTCAAGCTTCACAGACGAATGAGGTGATTGCTACAAACCGCCACTTTTGGGGCTATGGAATGTCAAAAGGTGTGTGGGACGACATCAAATCGATTCTGTATGATTTTGAACAGCGCTACCTCACCGATGTTTCGTACGCCTATCGGTCACATCGTTCCATCCGTTGGCGTTTTATGCGTAGCGTTGTGAAGAAAGGACGCATTGCGCGCTCGGGAACGCCCCTGGTCCCTGAATCAATCTTAACCGCTCCATTCTCAACACTCCCATACAGAAGCCCAACAAGTCAAGATGCAATCACTGCACTTGCGCTTTGGCGCCATGGATATGCGCGACTTACAACTCGAGTCTCGAGAGCTAAATATGTCGGCGAACAAGGTTTTTCCTTCTCCCCTGAGAGTTTCGAAAAGATGGGTTTTGGAAAGCAAAATACATTGGAATTATCAGAATTGAAAACCGCACCAGAAACATTCACGCTCGCGCTCGAAGGTGCAGACGGAACTCCACTCAAGCCCGGCCGGTATGTGTGAATTGGCGCAAGGGATGCTCTGCTGAAATCCCAGTGTAGACGCTTTGAGGAGAGGGAACACCTTTGGTACAGAAAATAAGCGAAGCGCATGGCGCGTCGCACTCTTCGAGAACGGCTTGCCGATTTGGACCAGCCTGATACACGGACCGATGAAGAGGAAATTTGGGGCCTTGTAAGGGCAGCACTGTGGGTCACACGGATCGTTGTTTTCATTAGCGTCATTCTGATTTCAGAAATGTTTGAAGAATACTTTTTCAGCGGGCTCAGCCTTGGCATCTGGTCTCTAATTATCGGCATACCGCTGTTCTTTTTACTCTCATTCACCATCATCATGGGCGACTCTTGGTTCGCTAAAGGCGATGAGGAAACTGCAGTTCTACGCCCGATTCGAAAGCGGACTTAGTCATCGACTGTGCTCAAGCCAGCCATGTCACCAGTTTGGATGGTCCACTGGCTTGCATACACTCCACCAGCTGCAACCAATGAATCGTGTGTGCCGCGTTCCACAACAGCGCCGTCGACCATTGAAAGAATTTCATTGGCGTTGCGAATTGTGCTCAATCGGTGGGCCACAGCGATGGTGGCACGGTCTGATCCCGATGCGATCAGATTCTCTTGAATACGGCGTTCTGTTTCCGCATCAAGGGCACTTGAGGCCTCATCGAGAATGAGCAGGCTGGGGTGCTTGAGCAACGCTCTGGCTAAAGAGACACGAGCGCGTTGGCCACCGCTCAGTTTCGCACCACGGTCACCGACCATGGTGTCGAGGTTTTCTTGTAATTCCTGAATGAAATCCCATGCACCGGCAAGTTTGAGCGCTGACTCAAGTTCTTCCTCAGTTGCTTCTTGATTGTACTTGACATTGTCCCGTACCGTTCCATAGAAGAGGAAGGGTTCCTGTGAAACGAACCCGATCTTATCACGAACTGAATCAAGGGTGTAATCATTGATGCTACGGCCGTTGATCAAGACATCGCCGCTGTCTGGAACATAATAACGCATCAGCAACTTGAGAATGGTTGTTTTTCCAGCCCCCGTGTGACCCATGACGCCTAAGAAATCGCCACCTTCTGCCTTGAATGAAATGCCACTGAGCACTTTGATAGTGGTGTTTGGATAGGTGAAGTGGACATCACGGAATTCAACGGATGTAATGCCTGTGTCCAACTCCACTGCGTCTTCTTCATCGGTGATCGTTGGCTCTAAATCAATCGCTGCAAACACACGTCGTGCTGCTGCTTCTCCCCGTTGCAACTGGTTGATGAGAATGCCAAAGATGAACATAGGCATGGTCATTCGGGTGCTGATAAGAAGGAAGGTGACAAGTTGACCCGTGGAAATTTCACCTTCGCTTGCCAACCATCCACCAGCGGTGACTAACAAACCAAAGGCAACACCTGCAATGACGTAAATCATAGGCAAGAAGCGATTTCGATCCCGGCTGGCACCCATGGCTTGGTCACGGTAGGATCCCGATTCCCTGCTGACTCGGTCTGCTTCCCATGTTTGAGCGTTGTAAGCCTGGACGACCGAAATACCGCTGATGAGGTTCTCCAGCACGGCGTGAATGTCACCCGTTGATTCTCTCTGCTTGCGGTATTTTCTCTGGACCCGTGTGGAAAACCAGTAGACGCAGGGGATGATGAAAATAATTGGACCGAATAACACGGCTGCCAATTTCCAAGACATTGAAACGAGGATCACAAATGCAGTAAGGAAGGTAAAAACAATCCTAATAATCGAAGTTGATGAATCGGATACAACGTCTTCCAATTGATTGACGTCGCTTGAAAGCACCGACATGATTTGACCTGTTTGACGCATATCGTAGTACGAGGCTTCCATGGCGATCAGCGAGCGGGTGGCGTCCATTCGCAAGTCATGCTGAATTTTGTAGCCAAGTGTTTGCCATGAATATTCAGAAATCCCTTGAAACACCGCAAGCATGGCAAAGCCCAAGAAAATCATCACGCCATAGCCAACGGCTGGATCGCTGTGAATCGCAGTCACTGCATCTTGAATGAAGCCAGGACCAACCATTGTCCCAACCCCACCACCAGTTTTTGATGTGAAATAATCAACAGCCCATCCAATGGCGACGAAGGGAACAAGGTCGACAATTCGTGCGCATGCATTGCCGAGAAATCCTGCCAACAGTCGGCGTGGGTAGCGCTTTGCATAGGGGACAACGCGCCAAACTTGACGGCCCAAAACTTGGTGATTTTCGTTGATGTCTTCGGGCGCCATTGCGTCGCTCTTACCACTGCGCCCTCTCGACATGTTCTCAGCGCCGACTGCACGGCATTTGAACCCTCGCTGGTGGTGTCGATGCACAGGCATACCAACCAATCATTCATTTGGGAGCCGCGCCTGTGCTGAAGCATGACGAATGCCCGACGTGTCCGCGCAGTAACATTTTCCGCACTGATGCTCATCCAAGTCTTAGCACCAATCACCTACGCAGCACCGTCTTTGGCACCTGAGTCTGAAGTGAACACAGATGTCGATTTGGATCTATTGAGTTCCATTGGATTGGTTCCTAGCTATGACGCTGCAAATGGTTGGTTTGAGGCCGATGAGGGTGTTGGAGAAATCAACCTCTTGTATCGAGATATGAGCGTTGTTGCCGTCGAGGATTGGGCTGCATGGACAGGCCAAGGGACCAGCCTCAACGGGTGGTACGTCCTCACACACGAAATGCCGATTCCAACCGAGTGGTTCTACGAACTCGAAGATGCAGGAATCGATTGTTTCACCTTCATGCCTCCAAATGGATTCCAATGTGAATTGCAAGGCCATTCGACAGAGCAACTCGCCAAACTGGAGGTTGAGGGGTTGGTTCAACTTGATGCGGTGGACAAATTGAGAGAAGACCTCGTGCGAGGTGTTCTTGGATTGCAAAAGAATCATTTCAACCCATATTCCGTTGAAGGGAAAGCCATCGTCAGCATCGTCCTCTCTGGAACCGAATTGCCCGAAGGCTTCGAGGCGCGAGACGACATCGTTCTTGACTCCCACACAGGACGCTTTGCAACTGCTGTTGCCGAGACATCAGGCATTGAGTGGCTTGCATCAAATGGTGCTATTGAATGGATGGAAACCAACCCGCATTTCAAACTCAACAACGATGTTGCTGCGACCATCATTCATGCAGACGATCTTTGGAATGCATCATTCATGACAGCTCGCGATGCAAGTTGGGGCGACCTCGATGGAAGCGGAATTGTGGTGACAGTTGGCGATACAGGACTCGACAACGGGGTCAACAATTCCGCAACCCACCCTGATTTTAAAGACCACATCAAAGGTATTCTCTCCTTCCCAATTCCTTCATCTTCATGCTCTTGGGGTGCCGGTGGACCCGGTTCTTGTGATGACGGTGCAAACGATGACCACGGTCACGGCACACACGTTGCAGGATCGGTCTTGGGAGACGGTTCGATTTGGCCCGATGTCAAAGGTATGGCACCTGAAGCACAACTCCTCGTCCACGCCCTCGAACACAGTGGTACGCTCGCCCCAATCCCCAACGATATTGGAGACATGTTCGACCTTGCTGTGGCAAATGGAAGCAGAGTGCACACCAACTCGTGGGGATCACCCGTATCAGGGATGTACACAACAACTGCGATGCAAGCCGACATGAGTGCTCTTGAACATGACAATTTGGTCATCATGTTCTCTGCTGCAAACGAAGGAACGGACGGCGATGGCGATGGTAAAATCGACGAAGACAGCATGGGATCTCCTGCAACTGCAAAAAACGTAATTTCGATTGGAGCAAGTGAAAACTTCCGCTCCAATGCCACCGGTTCTTGGCCCGCTTGGGCATCCAACAACATCTCGGGAATGGCGACGTTCTCATCTCGAGGCCCGACTGATGATGGACGATTGAAGCCTGATTTCTCTGCCCCAGGAACGAACATTTTGTCGACTCGTTCTCGTGACCCCGGGGCTGGTGGAAGCGGCGATTATACCTTCATGAGCGGAACGAGTATGGCCACACCAGTCTCCGCTGGCGCTACAGCACTCCTGCTACAGCATTTGATTGAAAATGCAAACCATACCGATCCTTCATCTGCCCTTGTGAAAGGTATTTTTGCCGCGACTTCGGTTGATATGATTGGGCAGTATAACGATGCGACCGACGGCGCTGGACAGACCGCACCGAACAATCACGAAGGTTGGGGCAGACTGAATCTTTCCAGCGCTATTTCCGCCTCATTTGTCGACAGAGAATCATTGTCCACTGGCGATGAACGAGGGTGGAGTGTCACTGTCCCTAACGCAGCACCCACAATGCAAATTATGCTCTCGTATAACGATGCAACAAGCAGCCCAGTGGTGTCTGCAAACCTCGTCAATGATGTTGATTTGGCTGTAAAAGCACCCGATGGCACATGGACCAACCTCTCAGACAGTACAAACAATCTCAAAGGTTTGACCTTCGCTTCACCGGCTCAAGGCGTTTGGGAAATCCATATCCTCGGAACCTCTGTTTCAGTTGGTCCGCAATTCTTCTCAGTTGCCGTAAATTCAGGATACACCATGGTCAACCTTACTCAGGACGCTGACCTCGATGGAACGATCGATGAGAATGACGAATGTGCATTCACGTTTGGAACCTCGTCCATCGATCGCCTCGGATGCCCTGATACTGATGGTGACGGATATTCTGATCCAAGTTTCAACTGGACCCTTGCCAACGGAGCAGACGCGTTCATCAACGATTCCACACAGTGGGCCGACCAAGATGGGGATGGGTATGGAGACAACCCCTCGGGAACCACCCCCGATTCGTGCACAAATACGGTTGGAACATCCTCTGGAGACCGATACGGTTGCGTCGACAGTGACAATGACACATATTCGGATCCGGAAACAACCCTTGGAGGATGGACGATTATCCAAGGAGCTGATGGATGCAAGGATGTCTTTGGTACCTCAAGCAATGATAGGAACGGGTGCCCTGATGACGATGGTGATGGATACAGCGACCCTGATCCGACAGGGGCCAACGGTCCAGTCTGGTGGGTCAGCGATGGAGCTGATGCATTCACTGGTGACTCGACACAATGGGTTGATACCGATGGCGATGGCTATGGTGATAACCCTCCACCTGCGACATTGGGCGACGGTTGTCCGAACAACAGCGGAACCTCAACTCAAGATCGATATGGCTGTACTGACAGCGATGGCGATGGCTACTCAGACCCTGACGCCACATGGAACGCCTCAGCAAACGGAGCGGATGCATTCCCAAGCGACAACACACAATGGGCCGACGCCGACGGCGACGGCTATGGTGACAACAGTTCAGGAAACGACGCTGATGACTGCCCAAATGTAAGTGGAACATCGACTGAACTTGGCCGCCTCGGGTGCACCGATACCGATGGCGATGGCTATGCCGACCCAACTGCAGATTATTCTGTTGCTGACGGAGCGGATGCCTTCAGATTCGACATCACTCAATGGAGCGACACCGATGGTGACGGCTTCGGTGATAACGCAACAGGGAACCAGCCTGATCTGTGCCCTACAGTTGCCGGCACCTCGACACGAGACCGACATGGCTGTCCTGATTCAGATGGTGACGGCTCCTCGGATGAGGATCTCACCGGTACAAATGGCCCAGTATGGTCCATCTCAGACGGTGCGGATGTTTGGCCTTCAGATTCAACTCAATGGAACGACACCGACAGCGATGGATACGGTGACAATCCGGGTGGAACAACACCTGATGCGTGCATCAATGATGCAGGAACATCGACCAGCGACCGCTACGGATGCCCTGATTCAGATGGCGACACCTATTCAGATCCTGATGCGGGCTGGGGTGCTGCCGAAGGTGCAGATGCCTATCCTGCAGACATCCTGCGCTGGTCAGACGCTGATTTAGACGGGATCGCCGATCAAATTGATGATGCATGCCCGCTTTATGCAGGAAACTCAACAATCGACCGAATTGGTTGCCCCGATACCGATGGCGATGGTGTTTCAGACCCAGATGCAAATTGGACGGTCGACAACGGCTCAGATGCCTTCAAGACCGATCCAACTCAAGTTTCCGATGCTGATGGCGATGGATTTGGTGACAATGCTTCCGGGAATCTTGCTGACGATTGCCCGACACAAAACGGTAATTCTTGGCAAAATGGCACCTTAGGTTGTACGGATCTCGATCAGGATGGTTGGGCCGACCAAGAGGACAGTCATCCAAACGACATCACTCAGTGGTCAGACATCGATAACGACGGCTATGGTGACAATCCCGGTGGAACGACGCCCGATGCATGCCCTGGTGTTGCCGGTAATTCGACCAATGGAAATCGATACGGCTGCCTCGATACCGATGGTGATGGCTGGGACGATGCTAATGATGCGCTTCCAAATGAACCGGGCCAATGGCTCGATCAAGATGGTGATGGCTATGGTGACAACGCTACTGGACCCCAACCAGATGCCTGCCCGGGCGTACCTGGCAACTCAACACTTGACCGATTTGGATGCCCGGATGATGATGGCGATGGTATGTCGAACATGAGCGATGCGTTCCCGAACGACCCAACCAGATCACAAGATTCGGATAGCGATGGCATCGATGATCTCCAAGATAACTGCATTTTGGTTCCCGGCAACTCGACCCAAGACCGAATCGGTTGTCGAGATACGGATGGTGATGGCTACTCGGACCCGACCATTGCCGGTGGCAATGACATTGATTGGAACGCGAGCAACGGTGCTGACGCCCTCCCGCTCGAACCAACGCAATGGGAAGACCAAGACGGTGACGGTTATGGTGACAATGCCGCAGGAGTTCTTCCTGATGCATGCCCCACTGAGTATGGACTCTCGAATATCGACGTCTATGGTTGCCCTGATGGCGACAATGACGGTTCTTCCCAAGGCAGCGATGCCTTCCCTGACGACCCAACACAATGGGCTGATCAAGATGGTGACGGCTATGGTGACAACCCGAATGGAACACAACCGGATGCATGCCCGGCCGTTGTTGGTACCTCGTCCATAGACCGTTTCGGTTGTCCAGATGATGACAGTGATGGCGTAAGTGACCAATCGGATCTCTGGCTTGGCGATGCTACACAGTGGTATGATACTGATGAAGACGGTTATGGTGACAATCCAAATGGAACCGACGGTGATGGCTGTCCAACCACCTATGGCACATCGAACCTCGGCGCAACCAGAGGTTGTCCTGATGCAGACAATGACGGCTATGGTGATGAGGAGGACAAATTCCCTTACGAACAGAGCCAATGGTCTGACCAAGATGGAGATGGCTGGGGTGATAACGAATCTGCTGGAGCGTTCAAGCCGGACCACTGGCCAAGCGACCCGGCACGAAATTCTGCTGAAGGCAGCATGGAGTGCACAAGCATTGACGATATCGATATTGTCGGAGGAGGCTGGTTCAACTTCCAATGCACAGTGACAACTGAAATTGAAGAAGTGACGGTAAGGGTTGAGTGGCAAGCCATATCAGCAATAACTGCAAGTTCACAAACTCAAGTCATGACCTTCACCCCCAACAGCGGAGGTTCACAAACCATCACCTTCGACGGTGTTGTTCGATATGCCGGTACCTACCAGCTCGTTCTTGTAGCCAAAGAGCCAGGTTCAGACATCGCTATGGATACGGTCTCGATTTCCTTACAAGCCTTTGATTCGAACATTGTGATTGAAGAAGACAACAGTGCGGACCAAAGCCTGTTGTCATCGTTGATGGAAAATGCAATTGTTCAGGCTGCACTTGGTGGCTTGGTCTTGTTCTTCCTCATGGGCATGCTTGTCATTAGAGGGAATGCAAACAAGAAGAAGGCTGCCGAAGAGCGGTTGGAGCGAGCAAGAGAACTTGTGAGCCAGCGACTTGAGCGAAGTGCGAATGCTGGTGTTGATCCTCGACGCCACGCCTTCGGCTTTGGCGGAAGGGTACCTCCACCACCACCCGGCATGGGTTGACACCCCCGAAGAGTTCGACCGATTGCCTCAATAATGAGAGGCTTCTCGGACGGAATACCACATCGTGCGGATATGGTGAAGTGGTATCATAGGAGGTTTCCAACCTTTTGTCGTGGGTTCAACTCCCGCTATCCGCACCTCCCAACCGAAGCCTCATGTCGACAGGCTGCAAGCACAAAGAACACGCCCCTGTGCATAAGGCTCTTTTATTGGCCCCAAATGGTTGAAACATGTGGTCCGAGGCACACCGTGATTGGACCAAGGTCAATTACAAACACCTCACGGAAGGAACTGCTTTTCCGAACGACTTCATGTGGGGCGTAGCCACCGCATCGCATCAAATTGAAGGTGGAAACACCAACAATTGGTCAGCGTTCGAACCACGCTCTAAGAGCCAGCAATTAAGTGGCGAAGCCTGCGATCATTGGCATCGAAGAACCGATGATGTTCGACTGATCAAGGACCTTGGCGTTTCGCATTACCGTTTCTCGATTGAATGGTCTCGGATTGTCCCCGCCGAAGGCGAGTGGAATCTAGAAGCAGCCCAATGGTACAGCGATTTAGTTGATGAACTCCTCTCTCAAGGCATCCAACCGATGGCGACATTGCACCACTTTACGCAACCGATGTGGTGGGAAGAGCAAGGAGGATTTGAACGAGAAGAGAACATTCACCATTGGGTTGACTTCTCGACTCGGATGTTTGCGATGTTGAGTGACCGAGTGAAGTGGTGGTGCACCATCAATGAACCAGCGGTGTTCACCACAATGGGCTACGTGCTTGGAGAATTCCCTCCAGGCGTTCGTTCATTCAAACGAGCACGAAGCGTGGCCATGAACATGATGAAAGCACATGCTGCATGTTACCGAGCACTCAAAGCCATGGAACATGGGACAACATGTGAAATTGGATTGGTGAAGAACATCAACTTGTTTGATCCTTATCGAAGGTGGAACCCCCTGCATTGGTTCCAAGCAAGATTGCTTGATTCTATGTTCAACCGATGCTGGATTAAAGGCTTGAAAACCGGTCGATTCAAACCTCCATCAGCTCTATTCTCAACAAAAATTCCTGGGTTGAAAGGGAGTTCAGATTTCATCGGTGTCAACTATTACACGCATCTGCTTACCACGCCTTTCATGCCAACAAAGGTAGAAATCGATCCACTCATTCGACCTTGGGAACAACGAACTGATTTCAGATATCCTATGTATGCTGAGGGGCTACGAAGAGCATTTGAGATGGTGAAGGGACTCAACATACCAATTATTGTCACCGAAAATGGCGTTGCTGATGATGACGATGACATGAGACCAGAGCACATTCGTCGGCATTTACAAATCACTGCTGAGGCGATTTCAGATGGCTTCGATATTCGAGGGTTCTATCACTGGAGTTTGATGGATAACTTCGAGTGGGCTGAAGGCTACGACCAACGCTTTGGACTCTACCATGTGGATTTTGAGACACAGCAACGAACGCTAAAACAGAGCGGTCATCTCTACGCATCCATCGTCAAATCCCATCGTCGCCCACAAGTGGTGATCATGGCCGGTGGCCTAGGAACAAGGCTTGGAGAAATCACTGAAACCATCCCAAAGTCACTTGTCGAAGTGAACGGCAAACCCATCTTGACCCACATTTTGGACTGGGCCCACGAGCAGGGATGCCTTCACGCACTTGTGCTGACTGGCCACCTCGGTGAACAATTCGAAGGATTTAGGCATCCAAGAATGGCGGTGAATTTCCACCAAGAAGCATCACCGCTTGGCACAGGTGGTGCTCTTTGGAACGCTCGTGACCTCCTCGAAGACCGGTTTATTCTTCTTTGGGGTGACGATCTTCATCCAATCAACTACACCGAACTGATCAACACACACAATGAGGCTGAGGCTCCTTTGACAATGTGCGTCACACAAGCGCATGCTGAAATGAACCTCAAGCACATCAACGGCAGACTTGAGTCCTATGATAAAAAGCAAGAACAACTCGATCTCAATGGATATGAAGCCGGGACTAGCATCGTTGAGAAATCCGTGGTGTTGAACCATGGGAAGGAAGGGGTTTGGAGTTGGGAGGAAACCGTCTATTCAGCACTCGCAGGTCAGGCAGCCATACACCTTGACAATACACCCTTTTGGGACATGGGCACCCCTGAGCGTCTTGCTTTGTTAGAGCAGTTCCTCAAGGAAACCGCCCCGTGACGGCTTCAGCAATGGTGCATCTGGCACCACTTCGCGATCATTGACGGCGATCAAAATCATGCCTCCAAAACCACCCCCCATCATCCGAGCGCCCAATACACCGGGAGTTGCTTGTAATTTCGAGACCAAGGCGTCCACTTCTGGCGTGCTGACCCCAATTGATTGTAAGGAGGCGTGAGAAGCATTCAACAGTGTTCCAAGTTCGATTGATGTCGAATCGAGCGCTTGCCGTACGCGTTGATTTTCATCGGTTGCATGACGTTGTAGCGCTGAAGAATCAACCGAGGTTCCGAATTCTGTTTGGTTCAATTGCCGACGAACGCCCGAATCCACCAGCTTGAACAACCAAGATTCAGGAATTGAGAAGGCATCCCACGTCATTGCTGTGAAATCGATGAGGGTTGCATGGTGTTCTTGGCTCATCATCATCGCTATTTGGTCGAGTAAACCACACGGTGTTTTGAGCACTTGATGTTCAATCCTCTGAGCTTCAAGACAAGCATCGAAGGGCTTCATTGGCCCGTTTGCACACAGCACGACTGCAAGGCATAGTGCAGCGGATGATGACATGCCCGCTCCGATGGGGATTGTGCTTTCAACTTCTAATGCTGCGGGCCAGCCACCGGCTGCTCGCCACAAATCGACCACTGTATCATCGCCTTCTGTTTGATTTGCTTCGGTCGCTGTAAGCACCAAACGATGTTCGCTCGCAAATGGAAGTGCAAGGCCACCGAGGTAGTCTGTGTGTTCCCCTATGATGTTGATACGGGCAGGAATTGAAGCCCTGCGTTGCACAACCGACACGTCCTCAAAGGCTGGTCGAACCTTTTCATCCGTTGGTGATCAAGTGGTACATCGTGCGAACGTGGATACCAGTTGCTCCGTTCCCAACCATCGTGTTCGTCTTTGCACCCCAGTAGGTACCCGCAATGTCCATGTGAGCCCATGGAATCTGTTCACCGTCTTTCTCGTAGTTTCGGTTAGGAACGAATTGCTTGAGGAAGGCTGCTGCGGTGTTTGCTCCACCCCAGCGGCCTGCGCCAAGGTTGCGTGTGTCTGCAATCTTTGAATCAGTCATTTCCTTCTCAAATGCAGGAAGCAGGGGCATTGGCCAAGCGAGTTCGCCAACAGCGTTTCCTGCTTCGTGGATGCGGGTTCGGAAATCGTCATCATTGGACCATAGGCCGGTTGCTTCGTGACCGAGTGCCACGACACATGCACCGGTGAGGGTGGCGAAATCAATGATGTATTCTGGATCAAACTCTCCAGCCTTCCAAAGACCGTCGGAGAGGACAAGACGTCCTTCAGCATCGGTGTTGAGCACTTCAATTGTCTTGCCAGACAAGGTTGTGATGACGTCACCAGGGCGTTGGGCGTTTGCTGCAGGCATGTTTTCTGCCATGCATGTGATGGCTGTGACTTTGCCTTCGAATCCTGTTGCAGCGAGAGCTTCCATGGTACCAAACACTGTAGCAGAGCCGCCCATGTCGTACTTCATTTCATCCATGTTTGCACCGGGCTTCAATGAGATACCGCCGGTGTCAAAGGTGATTCCTTTTCCAACGAGCATTGGTCCTCGACCGTCCTTGTCTGCATTGAGTTCAAAAATCACCATGCATGGTTTTCTCGATGATCCCATGCCAACGGCAACAAGGCCGCCCATTCCAGCCTTGATGGCTTGATCGTAATTGATGATTGTCACTTCAACGTTATCGTACTTCTTGGCCCATTCCCATGCTTGATCGGCGAAGGCCTCAGGGTACATGTCGTTCGGAGGCATGTTGCCGAGATCGCGGGAAAGATGAACTCCAGAAACAACACCTGTGAGGGTTTCAATCTTTGATGAGAGCTCCTTTTCTTGATCTGCATCGCAGGTCACTCGAACAGTGAGTCCATCTTCCTTGTCCTCGTCTTCGGCTTTGTACTTGTCAAAAGAGTAGTCACGAAGCATCATGCCCTCGGCAAATGCAGCCATGCATTCAACGGAAGCACCTGAGAATCGTACGGTGAGTTCTGTGCCGTGGGACTTTTTTCGTCCAGCGATTGTTGCTGCGCCTGCCTTGCGGTAAGCGTGAACATCAGCATCGTCTTTCTTTCCAAGACCAACAAGCATTGCTTTGCCTCCATCCGAGCCCATGAGGGACATGGTGGATTTTGCCTTGGCTTTGAAATCACCATCGCCAAGGACGGTGTTCATCTGGCTTCGAAGGGCAGTGTGCATGCCTTCTGCATGTCCGTCTGGGACAGATTCTGTTCCTTCGAAAAGAGGCATGATTAGAGTTCCGTTGATGTTGTGTCCTGGGCTAACGCTGACCTTCATGGGTTCACCGAGCCGTGCTAATCGCCCAAAGCACTTCAATACTCGTGCGAATCATTTAGAGCAAAACAAGACGGTTAAGCCTCATCTTCCAGTTCTTTACGCTCATTTGCAACAGCAGCAACTGCAACAAAACAGGCCATGATGGTCACAGGGTTGAACAAACCATATCCGATCAGGAATGAGGTTTCGCCTTCTTCATCAATTTGCACCTCGATGCCCTCAACAGGTTCGTTCACCCATCGAGCCGAATCCACCACGCGAACTTGGTAATTGAGGGCAAACGTACCTCCATCAACCATAGACAAATTCGTGGCATCAAGCGAAGTGGTGTTGGTCGAGGACGCGTTCACTCCGAAGAAGGAGGAATTCCACAACAGCATTCCATCGCCATCAAAGTACTGCAGTGTAGCGTTTGCTGTGGAGGCCCGAGCATCGTTCTCGACGGTGATGGTGACACTGTCTTGCGCGATGTTGAGGCTTTGAACACTCAAACGAGCTCGCCAATACCACACATCGTTGATCAAGAACCTCATGACGTCCATTTCTTCACCCAAGCGGTCATTCAAGTTCTCAAATGACCCTGGAACAAACTGCTCATCATCGGTTTCGAAGGTGAAGGTTGGATAACCCATAACGCCGTAGCCGTAGTCCCTGCTTGTCCCACAATTGGGATACAGGCCTTGGTTTGCATTTTGGATTGGAATGCTTGAGACGTTGTTTTGGACGTCTTCTCGGATCTTGTGGTACAATTCCCAATCGGAGGGTTGCTCTGGCCACTTGCCCCATGGATAGAGCATGATCCATACACCGGTGTGCATGGTTACATACAGGTCAGCATCAGGAACAACCGTGTTCATGTAGACGCCGTTCGCAGCGGTTTCCGATTCGCTAAAGGCGCTGCTGCCAGGTTGTGTTGTTGGGCATGTGTTCCAATAATGGTCGTAGTTTCGATTGAGATCGACTTGGTTGATGTTCCATCGTGTGTCAATATCATTGCCATCTGGATTCAGCATGATGGTGATGTGAAGTTCAGTGTTGTCAAGCACATCAATCGCTTCTTGATTGCCTTCTGCCCAACCGTTGATGTACCATTTTGCGGTTAACCAAGCGAGTGCTGTGCCAAGGTATTCGTTACCGTGATGCCCGCCGTCAATGTAGACAATCTCTTTTGCACTGCCATCGAATTTGGTCTCCATCGACCAATTTGAAAGCCTAACGACCCACAAAGTCTTGCCCAATTCAGATTGGCCGATGCTTGTCAGGTCAACGATTTCCGGGTAATCATCAGCCCATTCATTGACTTCAAGCGTCAATGCTGCCCACGTCATGTGGACATGGCTATCAACTGGATCTCCCGGCCATGCTTCCTCTTCATTCGAATCAGATTGAGCGGAGGAGACAGGGATGCTGGCGAGCAACATACACAGGACAAGGCCCACAGCAACTCGCATGTGCAGCCCTCTCCGCTAAACAACAAAAACGCTTGCCTGTCTGGGAACTTCACCAGTCAGACGTGAATGCATTTGGATTCACGACTTTCTCAGATTCACGGGTCCAAATTGTTCCACTTGGACTCAGGGCATTGCTACCGCCATAGATGTCAGCGTATGGATCGATTTCTTCTGGTTCGAGGTTGCGTTGCATGTAGGCTTCGACGCGCTCTCGGAGGTCAGGTTTGAACTTCCAGTAGTGAATTCGCCATTCCCTTCCGTCCCAAAGGGTGGTTTCCTCGGACTCTGTTGTTAACAAATCATAATCTTGGAACATGTAAAACAGGTTGCGATCTGTAGGCTCAAGTGCATTGTCGATGATTCGATTGTAGAATCCAAAGAAGCCAAGAGCGTGTTCTGCCATACCTTGGGCAACTTCAGCATCCATCTCCAAATCGATGTGTTGTTGAATGGCTTTGGTTAATTCTGCGAGTGTCATTGTCATGTCATCACCTCGTCGAGGGGGAAGCAGCACCGGCGCGCAACTTCTCCCGCAGACACTCTATTGTATTGTCATCCGACCCATATAGACCCATCGGCGAAATTTCATGAAATCAAGCCTGAGACGCTGAAAATTCACAAGCAATCGAACAAAATTGGCCATGAACATCAGGCGCGAACGGGTCCAAAAGACCCCTCAACAGAATCTACTACGGTCCAGACTGTATAAACAACCCTCAACAACAGCCTCAAGAAGACGACCATAGAGCCCATGGTGTGAGCGACGAGTATGTGGAAGGTAATTTCCTTGGCCTTCCAGAGCCAGGCAACCATGTTGATGTCGCTGTGCTACCGCTGCCTTACGAATTGACCACCTCGTACGGACAGGGCACCGCTGATGGGCCGGCCGCATGTCTTGCCGCCAGTGGTCAAGTTGAACTCTTTGACGATCTTCTTGGAGCCGATCTACCTGCAGGATCAAGCATCCATACCGAACAAGCATGGGCTGGAGAAGGACCAACGCTTCGCTCTCAACTGGATGAACTTGGCACCCATCTTGCTCCATGGTGCAGTGGAGATGTGTTTCCGTTGGCTCTTGGTGGAGAACATGGTATTCTTCCACCTTTTATCTGGGCCCTTGGCAACCATCCACTCATCGAGGGCGATCTTGGGCGGCTCACGGTCGTTCAAATCGATGCGCATGCGGATTTACGTTCACAATTGGATGGTGAAGTGTATTCTCACGCCTGTGCAGCATCCAGATCCTTGGATTTGGGTCTTGGCCGATTGTTGCAAGTTGGCGTTCGTGCTTACAGCAAAGAAGAGGCGGAACGGATCGAGGGCGATGATCGAATCACCACATTTTTTGCGAAACAAACACAGTCGCAACACACAGGCCCCGATGCATGGCGCGAATGGCTCGAGCTCTTGTCTACACTGAGCGGCCCAGTCCATCTCACCATCGACATCGATGGCCTGGATGCGAGCCTCGTCCCTGCCACTGGAACGCCTGTCCCTGGTGGGTTAGCGTTTTGGCAAGCGGTTGAAACAATAGAGGCCGTGTTTGGAGCCAAAAACGCCACCGTGATCAGTGCAGACGTCAATGAAATCGCCACAAACCAACATTCTCCGATCACAGAATTTACCGCTGCAATGCTTGCTGCAAAAACAGTCGCAAGTCATCTCAAAGCTCGCGCCGAGGGCCGTTGGTCACCGACATGTGAAGGTCGGGGGAAAGTACGAACTGGACCTTCATGTGATTATTTTTCCAATTCTAATTGACCGTCACAACCATAATTTTACCCCGAAACCGCACATATAGGAGGGAAGACAATGAACGCACATGGACAACATATCTTCCTCGATTTTACCGGCTATGAAGCACCAGTGACCGAAGATGGAACATGGATGCTGGATGTGTTAGAGCGTGCTGTCGCCCAGAGTGATGCTCGAAATGTACATGCGCATGTCGCTCAATTTGATGGCACTGTATCCCCACCGGGATTTGCAGCCGTTGTTTTGCTCGATGAAAGCCATGTTTCAGCGCATTGCTATTCAGAGCAGGGTTGGCTCGCCATTGACTGTTTTACATGCGGTGGCACGGACCCTGCACACATTGTTGATTTCATTGTCAAAGAATTGAATTCAACCATGCCAAACCTCGAACTCAAGCGCAGGGATGTCCAAGATCGCTTCATTCATGGAGGGGTTTGAAGATGTCAATCCGCACCTTTGTTGACGAGCACTACAGGCATTTCAACGCCGGCGCACTTGCTGCTACTGCTCGTTCCTTGACTGCATTTTTGAACGATGGAGGGCGGCTTTTTGTCACCCTCGCTGGGGCCATGAGCACGGCTGAACTTGGACGCAGTCTAGCCCCTATGATCCGTGCGGGCCACATTGCAGGCATTTCCTGCACCGGAGCGAACCTCGAAGAGGACATCTTCAATCTGGTCGCACATGATTCCTACGAGCGTATCGATGATTGGCGCAGCCTTTCTGCTGCGGATGATACCAAGTTGCTTCAACGGGGTTTGAATCGTGTCACAGACACCTGCATACCCGAAGAAGAAGCCTTTCGTCGTATTGAGAAGCATATGATGAAGCGTTGGGGCGATGCCAGTGAGAATGAAACCGCATGTTTGCCGCACGAATACTTCTACGACCTCCTCCGTTCAGGCGACCTTGAGAATCACTACGAAGCCGATCCTTCGTGCTCTTGGTTATTCGCAGCCGCACAGGCAGATCTTCCCCTCTTTGTTCCGGGCTGGGAAGATTCGACCATGGGCAACATCTTCGCTTCGCGTTGCATCGAAGGAAGCGTTCTCGAGTCGTGCGTGAGCGGTGGTATTGCCTACATGATTGAACTTGCAACATGGTATCAAGAGACCTCAACGCCTCTCGCCTTTTTGCAAATCGGTGGAGGCATTGCTGGTGATTTCCCAATTTGCGTCGTTCCAATGCTCACTCAAGACCTGAAACGCAAGGTTCCACTTTGGTCTTGGTTTGCTCAAATCAGTGAGTCTTCACCTTCCTATGGCGGCTATTCGGGCGCTCCACCAAATGAGAAAATTACGTGGGGTAAAGTCGACGAATCAACGCCTAAATTCGTCATTGAAAGCGATGCAAGTCTTGTTGCACCGCTGTTGTTTGGCTATGTGTTGAACCTTTGATGGCGAGGCAATATCCCACAAGTGTTGTAAAGGAGCGTACAGGAAGTCTTACCATGAACACCAATGCAAAAGGAATCGCTCTTGCACTTTGCGTTCTTATGTTGCTTCCATTGGCTGTTCATGCACAAGCAGAAGCCCAGCCAATCGCACCAAGCATCACCACAGCCTGGACCGATGATGGTTCATCAGGCATCCGTCATGCATACACGCTCACCTTCGCTGACGATGAGGCCTACGAACTCAACATCAGCCTCGATCATCAACGCAATGGAGATATCTTGGCCTACGAAACCTTCGTAACATGGTCGTTGGAGGAGGATCTTCGTGTTGCTGATGTCGAATTCAATACAACGCTTGAGTGGGGTGATGAGATCGAAATATCCGCGCAGGTCACCAGCATGAACGGTCAAGCGCTGGAGAACGACCTGCGCTCGACTCGGAGTCTAACGGTTGGAACTTGGAATCAACCGATGGCTGACCATGAAGTCATGACCAGTACAACGTGGGACCTCAACCAAACATATCAGGATGAAAACGGAAATCAAACCTTTGTGCTTTCCTTTGTTGGTCAAGGGTGGCAAGAACGCATTGGGACAACCCTCAATTCCTGGGAACTTGGAAACGGTAGCCTGGTTTCAAGCGAAGTGACCAATGAAAGCGAAACGACATTGAACCTTGTTTTGGATTCAATCTGGAAAAATGAAACCATCGAACGTGGGGCGCTAACCAGTCAAGTCTTCGATGCTCGCGGATACGGCACACTGATTCTCATGACCGATGATGGTGATGCGACGACGATGATTGTGGCGAATGTCTCCGATGGACGATTCAACCGAACCATGATTGGTAGCAACATCTCTGAACGAGTGAACCTTGAGGCCACTGGAGGTTTGGATATCGAATCGAATGATGAGGAAGAATCACTGGTCATCAATGGAGAAATCAGCGTATTTTACCTCGAAACCTGGGATGAAAATGGAGTCCGACGCCTCGACCACACCCAATTCGAGGCACTTGCAAGCATGGTTTTGGAAGACGAGGATACTCGTTTCGATATCGACCTCGACGGGCTCACTGCAATCGAAAGGTGGGAAGATGGGATCCGCACCGAACACAAAGAAGAATTCGTGGGCAGCGGAACATTTGGTTTTGGCGAAAGCGATGAAAATTCGAGCGTTCAAGTCAATGGTACCATCCTCGACTTCCACACCTTAGTGGAAGATGGAATCACCTTGACCGATGACATTCACGTGGATGGAGTGATTACCGGTGATGCACAAGGCAGCTTTGGTATTGTTCGAGGCATTGAGGCAACGGGCGATCAGGCAAATGCAACCGGTCAAGTCTTCACTGTCAACGTGATTCACCAAGAGACATGGTTCAATTTGACCGGGGTTGGAGGAGGTTTCTTTGGCGACGAAGGCATCGGAGCATCCCACAATGAAACTTGGGATTACCAAGTGGTCCAATCCGATTGGGACAACCGTACCGTGCGAATCATTTGGGAAGAAACCGGTGCAGATGCTTCAAGCGGGGATGAAAAGCCAGCCCGAAGCCCCATCCAGCAAAATGCGACCCAACCGGAAGCTCAAGAAATTCTTGGCGACATCACGATCGTTCGCGAAACTGGTCTGATGCCGATCCCCATGTTGGCGCACGACATTGTGCATCTCGATGGCGAAGATGGGCTTGAGTTAACCATTGAAGCCTACGCCACCGGTAATGATCCTCGCGATGGGTTCAATCTGTCCGTGGTTCATTGGACTGGCGCCTATGGCGACTCTGGTGGCACCGCTAACGGTTCGATCGTTGATGAAGGGCCACTCAAGGGACTGGTTTCGAGCATTTCTCGCACCTTAGAGATTCCATTCGGGGAAGAAAACGATACGGCGATGTTTTCAGAAACACAAGTCGTGGAACGCATTCTTTCACCCTCAATCATTACTGCAGAAAACAACTCTGCGCCCGTCTTGATGGAGATGGGCTTCATCGAAGGATTGGTGATTGGTGAAGGTGGTAGCACTGGTACGCTCGTGGCCCACATCGTTGATGCAGAGTTCAACGTGAAGACGGTAACCGTCGACTTGACCCCACTTGGTGGAGGCATCGTGATCATGAACGACAGAGGCCTTGATGGAGATTCAACCATTGGGGATGATCGCTACACAACACGCCATATTGTCAAAGGACTCGAGGTGGGTAATTTTTCCATCAATGTCACTGCTGAAGATTGGTTTGGAAGTGTCATGAATGGTCAAGGAACGGTTCAAGTGGTCAACCAAGGACCGAGATTAACCAACATCGACATGCTTCCTGATCGAGGACCACGCGGAACGACCGTCATCATCAACGCCCAAGCCTATGATGGGCACGGCGTTGAATCTGTGCAAATCGACATGCGTTCTCAAGGTGGGGAACTGGTCGACTTGACCGATGCATCAGGTGTATGGGTTGGTAATTTCTCCATTCCACAAACCATCTCACCTGGGGAGCATGAACTGCAATTCATACTCACAGATTCACTTGGCAAAAAATCAACGGTTGATGCCTGGCATGGACAATCTGCGAATTCAACCCACGAAGCACTCTATGGTGAGCATTACATCCCTGATGATATCATGAATGCGGTGAACTTGTTGGTGTACAATACGCCACCATCGATTATTGCACCTTCAACCATTGCGCTCACCAAAGGAGGAAGCACATCGACGGCATTGTTAGAAGTCGAGATATACGATACCGATGGGATCTCTGTTGCTCAAGCAAACTTGGGTGTCTTCACTCCACTTGGCACACCTTCAACATGGGTTTCAATGAACGATGAGGGACGCAACGGAGACAGGGTTGCTGGAGATGGCATCTTTACCGTTGAAATGAGCGTGCGAGAAAGCATTCCTCTGGGCACGCATGAAGTACTTGTTCAAGCATCGGATTCATACGGCGAAGCGACTGGATACACCTCCATTGCAGTGAGCCTCTCACAGGAGGATTCGTCCGTGATCACCACCGATGGAAACTTCCTCACCGACGGTGTTCTTATCGGAATTTTAGTGCTGTTCGGCATCGGCGTAGCGGCCATGATTGTCATTTCAATCCGCAACGGACCAAAACGAGGCGATGGCAAAGATATGTTCGGCCTTGACTGAGCATGCTCATTGGCCGATAACGGTTTATACCCCTGCTCGGTGGAACGGATAACCCTGCGAGCGTAGTGTAGTGGTTATCACCGAGCGTTGCCAACGCTTGAACCCGGGTTCGAGTCCCGGCGCTCGCACCATTCAACACATAGCGCCTCAATCATCGGACATTCTGAGCCATTGTTTCAGCCCCAATGATTATCCAATGGCTTCGCTAATTCTCAATTGCGAGGGAGCATAATGGGCGAACGAAGAACTATTTTCATCGGAAAAAAACCACTTCATGCTTATGTTCGCGCTGTTGTTATGGCCATGGAACAAGGAGAACGGCAGATCCAGCTCGTTGCCCGTGGAGCAACCATAGGTCGCGCTGTCGATGTTGCAGAGGTTTGCCGAAGAAGAAACGGCATCATTGCCCAGGGCTTACCAAATGAAGTGGTCATTGGTGATATTGCCTGTTCTTCAGAGACAATAGAAGAGGAAGGAAAACGAACACGCATTGTGAGTGTGCTCAGTATCGATCTTGACGGCATCGGCGAGATTGCCTCTCAAGAAGAAGAATGAAATCTTCAGAGCAAAGTCAGTCGGCGCTGAATCTCATCTGCTGTCGATTGGTAGAGTGAAAGGGGTCCGCCGACAGGATCCTCAAGCCCCCAATCTTGGTCAATGCGCATGACTGGGCACTGCACACCACAACCCATGGAGATGACCATGTCGTAGTCATCTGCAGAGAAATCATCGACAAGCTTAGGGCGCATTCCTTCCGTGTCAATGCCTCGTTGCTCAAGCACTTTCACAGCATTTGGTGCAATACTGCTCGCCGGATGAGTTCCAGCAGAGTCAGCCTCATGCCCCATGGCTCTTGCCAAACCTTCTGCCATTTGAGAACGGCAGGAGTTCCCAACACATACAAACAATAGACGCATGGTTTTACCATGCCATCTACAGTATAAAGAAAATTGTCGTAAAATAAAGAGGAGCGTTCTCAAACTACGGGCGACTCGCCTCGTCATGGAATGGAGGAATTCGGCTGTCAAGTCCACACTTGTCGTGGCTGGAATCTATGCCGCTTTATTTGTCGGCCATATCTTTGCTGCAGCCAATAATTGGGATGTTCTCTTTCGGTTGATCGCACTCTCACTCACCTTGATGACGTTCCTTCTTGGTCCATGCATAGCGATGTTGGTGTCCAGTGAGGTGCATGGGCAGCGAAAAAAAGCCCATCGATTGGGTGCTTTGATCAGTGCACCTCTCGCCATTGGATTGGCTTTTGCCTACGCCAACCAATCGTTTGACATCATGCTCTCAATCGGTTTTCTATGCTTGGCGCTCATCACCCACTGGTTGACTTTTCTACGATTGAAGTGATTCATGATGAAAAGGTGCATTGAAGTAGCCCCCTACATTCCATGAGGTATGTCCGATTCCCCGGTCACCAAGCACGGAGCAAACAGCGGTGAAGCCCCTGCCATGGCATCCCCCCAAGAACAGAAGCAGATGGAACAAGCCTACGCTCAAATGAAGCGAAAGATGTCCATGGCTGAGATTGGAAAGAAAATCAAGCATAAGGTCATGGTTCTTTCCGGAAAGGGCGGCGTTGGAAAATCAACCGTATCGACTGGATTGGCGCTCGCACTGGCTCAACAAGGCCTCAAGGTCGGTATTCTTGATATCGATATTACGGGACCCAATGTTCCAAAGATGATGGGCTTGGATGGCCGACGCCTGCACGTCGAATCTGGTCGGATTCATCCTGCTCAAGGCCATCTTGGTGTGAAGGTCATCTCGATGGCGTTTCTGTTGGACAATGAAGATACACCAGTCGTGTGGCGTGGACCAATCAAACTTGGGGCCATCCAGCAATTCATCGGTGACGTTGAATGGGGCGACCTTGATTACCTCATCATCGATTTCCCACCGGGTACATCCGATGAACCACTCACTGTTGCTCAATCCCTACCCGACATTGACGGTATGGTGATCGTGACCACACCGCAAGATGTGGCATTGCTCGACAGTCGGAAATCGATCACATTCTCTGAATCATTGAAGGTTCCAGTCCTCGGTGTTGTCGAAAACATGAGCGGTTACACCATCAACGGAAAGGCTGCGCCAAACAGCGAAGTTCAGATTGCCGGTCCTGCTGGTAAAACCTTGAAAGCAACCACCAATGATGATGGAGAGTTCTCAATCACGATTGACATTTTCAAAGAAGGTGGTGGCAAGTCCACGGCAGAAGAATTTGGTGTTCCATTCCTTGGCGCACTACCGTTTGACCCTGGATTTGTGCGTGGTGGCGATGATGGTGTTCACCGAATTGTCAGTGAGCCTGAAGGCCCCTCAGCAATTGCCTTCTCAGCGGTGGTTGAAGCATTGCAAGCCCAAATTGTTGATGCTGAACAACCAAGCTTGGAGATCATCTGAGGCGATGAAATGAGTGAAGATATGCCGCGGTTAACCCGCTTTGAGCGAAGGGACGTCGATGTTGCCCTCACCTATGAAAATGGTGAAGAATACAATGTCACATACGATGATCTTCGCCACGCTTGTCCCTGCGCCAAATGCTCGCCTCTACGCAACGAAGATGAATCGAGTAAAACCCTCCGACGTCAAGTTGAAGCGCTGCCAAAAGAAAAACCACAGGTTCGAACCGTTGGAAATTACGCCCTCGGTTTTGAGTGGAGCAGTGGCTGCTCGAGTGGCATTTATCGATTTGAACGTCTCTGGGATTTAGCGAACAGGCGAGACCCAGACAATGGACGCCCCTATGTCCATGGCGCTTGGTAAGGCCAACAATCACCACCTACGGGGAAACTTCGACGAGGGTTTGATGAGGCAAAGACAACCCCGTAGGGGTTGGAGGTAAACGCATGGACGGCATCTATCTGACATGGATGATCAGTGCGTTAGCGCTTGGTGTCCTGTTGTTACCGGTCTTCAAGCAACCTTGGATGAACATCACACTGCCCACATTCATCGACTTCTTCCGAAGATACTGGATTCACATTGTGATCGTCTTTCTGATTTACAATTCAAAAGACATCCTTGACCAATTGGATCGAATCATAATGGCCAATACAGGCCTTGACATGACGCCATGGATTTATGCGGTTGAAGGAAGTCTTGCCTATGACGTTCAACTGGCGTTTAAGGCGGAGTGGTTGACCGTTGCTTTGACTCATTTTTATGTCGCAGGATTCATGTTCATTTGTTATGTTTCAATCTTTTATTTTGCTTTCTTCGATGATCGTTGGATTGCAGACAGAATGACCTTATCCATTGCATGGGTTTACATCCTTGCCATCCCATTTTACCTCTTTTTCAATGTACGAGTCACAGGGGATTACATCCCTGGCATGGAGACACTAGCGTACGATCTGACGCCAGAAATTGCCGATTGGTTTCGCAGAATTGATCCGTTCACGAATGGGTTCCCATCCTTGCATATCGGTATTCCATTTGCTGTCTGGTTGTGTTTGACTCGCTTTGATGAGGATCGCCGATGGAATAAGTACAGAGCACTCGTCTTCGTCTACATCGCCGTCACTGCATTTGCTATTATCTACCTAGGAATTCATTGGTTTGTTGACATCATCGGTGGAGTTCTCATTGCGAGTTTGGCCGTCACACTTGCTGGGAAGACGTCCGAAGGATGGTGGAATATTTTCGATGAACGAACGATTAATTCTCGGGTCGTCACCGTGCTCACCAACCCTAAGAAGGCCTTTGGTATCGTTTGGAGTCGTGCTCAATCGCTTGTCAAACGATTCCGCGACCCAACCAGCAGGGAAACGGGCACGATGGTGTTGGCCATTTTCATCGTTCTTTTCGCAGTGATTACATGGGAATTGAGTCACCAGAGCCTCCCCGCCGGTGGCGTCGAGGCTCCACAAGAGGTTGCGGCTGCTGATGGATGGATGGTGACGATTGACAACAGAACAACGGGGGCGGTGATGTTGGTACATGACTTGAGTAACCTCGACCTTGAACCAGTTGAAATGTTGAATGGAAGCATCGATGTCGACGCACCATTTGATGTTGAAAGCAATCGTTTAGCCGTGGCGAATACAACCTCTTTGATGGTTTTCAATCTCATGAATATGGAGGATGAAGGCTACCAAATGATCATGAATAAACCAATGCCTCAACCTCAAGAACTCTATCTATCATCTTCGACAACAACCGGATACATCGTTCAACTGAGTGACGGAAATTTGAGTGCCATCGACTTGAATGGCTTAGAAATAGAACTTGGATTGAATGAGCGACCAATCGCTAGGGTTGCAGTGAATGACCTCGAATTGGCCATCGTCTATCAGGACGCCCCTACAACAGTTCATTTCGCCCGCATTGGGGGCATGGGTTCGATTGCTATCAAAGAAATAAATGCATCAGCTTCGGTTGAACAGGACGCGATCCTCATGGAATGGGGCACGCCTGTCGACATGGAGAACGCCTCAATCTTGAACCTGGTCTTTGACGAGGCCTTCCTTGCGACCACAGTCAATGTCTCGGCAACAGACAGATTGGTGGTGTACAATCGTAGCAGCGATGCCCAGTGGTTGGCAAGCGATCCGAAATATCGAGTCAGTGATCCCTCCATGTACAACGGTATTCTTGCCTGGTCAACCCGTGATCACTTTGATCCAACAAAACCCCAAGCTAAGTACATGGATGGCGAAATTCAATTCCTGAACTTGACTGAAAATCAAACCCTTCTTCTCACATCCGATGAATTGAATCAATTTGGACCCCAAGTGCTCACCGATCATTTGGTCTACTTCCAAGAGGAGGAATCTGGCGATTTGAGTGTTCACATTCACTCATGGACCCCAGAATTGAATGTCTACTCGAATATTTTGTTGCAGGTTGGGTTGTTGGCTGCGTTTTTGTTGGCCTTCATTTACGCTTACCAGCGCCAATCAGAACGGAGCACTACGCTGAAGCAAGCCGAGGAAGAATGACTCACTTTTTGATGCTCAACATTCGCTCGAGCGCCCAAAGCGATCCTTCTTGAATGGAAGTTGGAACTGTGATTTGATTGGGTATTTCACCGTCAACAATTCGCTCAAGGACATCCATTAGGTAGGCGGGATGAATCATGTACATCGTTGAACAAGGGCAAATTTCCTCATCGAGGCATTCAATATGTTTGTCAGGGTGTTCTTGAGCAAGTCTGGCCACCATGTTGATTTCGGTGCCTATTGCAATTTTTGACCCAGGTGCTTGTTGCTGAACAAAATTGCGTATGTATTGCGTGGATCCGTTAGCATCACTCGCTTCGACGGTTGCAATCGGGCATTCGGGATGAACGACAACGATGCCTTCCGGTTCTCGCTCACGAAAATCTTCGATTTGAGCGACGGTGAATCGCTTGTGAACCGAACAAAAACCGTGCCATAGGATAATCCGACTTCCGTCCAGTTCGCCCATCGCCCCAATCCCAGGCGTCCAAGTTGGCATCAACGCCTGGTCGATCCCCATCGATGCACCAGTATTTCTGCCGAGGTGTTGGTCTGGGAAAAAGAGAACAGAACCACCTTCTCCAGCCCTGTCGAACGCCCACTGAAGCGCACCAGAGGCATTGGTTGAGGTGCAGACGATTCCTCCATGACGTCCGACGAAGTCCTTCAGATCGGCGCTGCTGTTCATGTAGGTAACCGGGACCAAAAAGGCGTCATTTTCTGCGGCGAGGGCGACTGGATTTTCTCGATTGATTGGGTCATGGAGCCCTGTTTCTTGAAGAATTTCTTGCCACGCAACTTCGACATCTGCTAACGTTGCCATATCCGCCATCGAACATCCAGCCCGTAGGTTTGGAAGGATGACATGTTGGTCATCGCTTGTGAGGATGTCTGCGGATTCTGCCATGAAGTGAACGCCACAGAAGACAATGTACTTGGCATCTGAATCTGCTGCTTTTTGACTGAGCATAAACGAGTCACCAAGGAAATCTGCATGCATGACGATGCTGTCGCGTTGGTAATGGTGGCCAAGGATCAAGAGATCGTCACCGAGTTGTGCTCTTAGTTCTGTGATTCGATCCGCAATGGCCTGTTCTTCGACCGAAAGCGAGGTGTCCATAAAATCCACGGAGCACATTGGGAGTGACACGGTCATGGTGGTTCGATTTGCCCACCATGTATTCCTTATTGAACCAATCCACGCCTAAAGATTTGATAAACCAGCGCTGAAACCGAGGTGCATGGTCTTCCAAGCAGACGAGCGATTGCACCTCGGTGCGGAAGCTGAAGTCTGGTCGGGTACGTGGTTTGGCCGACCTGCTGTGCGAAAACAGCGTCGCCAACGGGCATGGCGGCACCCAGATTTGGATCACCGACTCGGGCATCGCCGAATGATGAGTGAAGCGAGGCTCCTTGTTCGCATGCACCGCGCTGGACTCGCCGTCCCAGCACTGTATGATCTCGACCCAAAGTCTGGCGTCATGATTATGCAACATATGCCGGGCCGTCCACTGATTGAAGTGCTCCGAGACCGATCAATGTCCAAGGAGTTCCTCGTCTCCGCCCTGGTGAGCACAGGTGCAGCCATTCGTAATGTGCATAGACTCGCCATCACTCACGGCGACCTCTCCACAAACAACGTGCTCATCGATGAAAACGGTCAAGCATCACTGATTGACTTTGGTCTTGCTGCGGTCGATTATGAGGTCGAACGATTTGGGATCGACTTACATGTGGTCGATGAAATTCTAGGTGCATCTCACCCTGACATCGAAGGAGCAATCGAAGAATTGTTGCGAGGTTATACCGCAGAAGAAGAACGGCAAGGACCTCCTGCCGAACAAACTGGTGGCGCAGTTCCAACTGCATCAGAAGTCCTGCACCGCCTCGAAAATGTTCGAACCCGTGTGAGATATCACGGTTGATTATTCCATCAAAAGGCGAAGTTCTTCGACGCTTCGAAGCTCTGCAAGGTAGATTTGTTCAATCGCATCAGAAAGATCCTGGTCTGCGGCTTCTTCAAGATGAATCATCACTTCACCATACACCGATGCTGCCTTGGTTTCCGTTTCAAGAGAGTACTGAAGCATTGCTGCAAAGTCTGTTGTGTGGGTGATTGGATGAGGGTTGCGTTCAGTCACTGGGATGCCTTGTAACTTTACGATGGCTTTGCGAACGATATTGGCATGGGCAAGTGATTCAGTGGCCTCACCATCAAACATTGGTGAGAGTTGCAGTCTGTGAATCCCTTGAACATTCGCTGCGTAGTGAGCATACATGTTGATGGCGCGTAATTCCCAACCAAGGGCTTCGTTTAGTTTGTCGATTAATGTGGCGTATGTCATGGTCTCAACTCTTAGGGTGTACGAAAGTAATTTTGGCCCCCTGGTGCCTTGTACGCCCATCATAGAAGCGATACATAAACCCATGCCGTGCTATGAAACCTACTCACAACCAAACCGATTCACCAAGTTTCCATCCAATAAACGCCACGAATGGGCACACAATCATCGTGATGCCAATGTATGAAAAGGCAAGTGTTGACTCGCCTCGGTCAAACATTGAAACGGTCTCAATTGAAAACGCAGACATGGTTGTAAAAGCACCAAGAAAGCCTGTTGCAAACACGAGGACCATCTGTTCGGAAACAAATTGTTGTGCTATTCCAACCGAAAGCATTCCAAGAACAAAAGAACCGAGCAGATTGACTGTTAGGGTCGCATATGGGAACCCGTCACCGTTCAGCCATTCCCCAATCAGGTAGCGCATGGCAGCACCTAGGGCGCCACCAGCAGCAACAAGGCAAATCTGTTGAAGCATAACCAACGCTCTTCTTCATCGCTAACAAGCCTGCCGGAGATGCAGCGAAACGTCACCTCATTTAGGGGCACATCTCAAAACCCACACCACCTCGGCCATGTATGGGTCGGACCGTTTGGTTTCTTACTGGCAACACAGGTAAAGTCAAGGAAGCAACACATCATTTGCAACCGCTTGGCTATGACGTTAAACACCTCAACGTTCCAGAGGGTACAATCATTGAACCGCAAGCAGAAAACCTCACCGAGGTGGCCATGTCCAAGATTGAGCAAGCCATACCGTTCATGGAACATCCAGAGGATTTGCTCTTGGTGGAAGATGCTGGTCTTTTTGTTGATGCTTTGGATGGTTTTCCAGGCATCTATGCTGCCTATGCTCTCAACACCATCGGTTGCAAGGGCATGTTGAGGCTGCTTGGACACCTTGGTTCGGAGGATCCAGTGCAATCTGCAAGCCTGCGCAGAGCCTCCTTCGAGGCTGTTGCAGTGATGATGGTGAACGGCGAAGTCTTGATTGGAAATGGGTCATGCCCCGGGTGGATTGCAAACACCATGACCGAAGGCGAAGGCTTTGGATTCGATCCGATTTTTGTCCCTTCAGATCTCGATGAAGACGGAACGCCTTTGCCACCGGGCGAATATGGAGCCACGAGCACTCATGGCGCAACCTTTGGCGGTATCCCGTTGGAACAGAAGCAAAAGTTCAGTCATCGTTCAAGAGCGCTTGAAGACTTGTTGCGACAACTGCCATCAGCATGATAAGTTAAGCCACTTTGGCATTGGTGAGGCACATGGCATTTCTGAAGAGAATGGCAGGGTTTTACGCCCTTACCGCCACTGTGATTTATGTCGCATTTGCGAGTTCTCTCCAAGACGATGTGGCTTGGGGCCTCATTGCCTCAATTATTCTTGGCTGCTTGGTCTTTATCGGATCCTCCGAAGGAAAAGCCCCGAAGCAGGTCCGTAAGCAACAACCAAGAGCAGAAGCAGAAGTTGTCGCAGAGCAAGAAGATGAGGCCGATGCTGGATTGGATATTCCTGAAGCAGTGACTCAAGAATCGATGGATGGAGCAACCTTGAGGGAACGAAAACTTGCCAAAATACAGGCAGCTGAAGCACAGAAAGCACAAGCAATGGCTGCTGCTCAAGCAGAAAGCGAGGATGAGGAAGAACTCGTTGAAGTAACACTCGAGATGGAAGATGTGCATACTGCAGATGAATTCGTAGTGGAAGTGTCTGCTGAATCAGTCGAAGATGCTGATATCGAAGCCACTGTAAAGCAACGTAATATTCGCCACGATATCATTCGTGAACGCATTGAAAAACGCCGAAGAGGGCAACTCGCAGAGATTCGAGCTTCAACAGCAAAAATGTGGGAAGATCAAACCGCTGGTGAAGATCTAGTGGCCCTATTACAAACCCCAGGTCACGGACATTCGGTGCTCGTCGAGCCTGAAAACCCTGAACCAGGTCACATCTATGGCGCAACATTTGTCCGTATTGATGAGGCACGAATTCTCAAATTACGTACACCACTCGACAGTGGTTTTGAACAAGTCAAGAAAGAGAAAGTTCCTGAATTACCGGTCCTGCTCGACCCGGATGGCAACCCACTCCCACCACTGCCTCTGCCTGGAGAAGGAATGCCACTCCCACCCCTTCCTATGCCTGCTGCAAGCGGCGCCCTTGCTGCATTGAAGGACGAAATGGAATCTTAACCCTACCACCAACTGCTCAAAGTTGAAGTTAGGAGGGTTCTATCGGTAAGCGATGGAAACTGAATTTAGTGATTCTTCATTGAGTCCCCCAGTTCGTTCAACAGCATTGTTGGGCTTGATTCTCGTTGCCGTTGCCCCAACGGTTTCCATTATCACAGGCTTCGTGTTCAAGGCTGGATTGCTTGCCATCCTTGTGTTTTGCATTACAAAGGTATGGCTGTTTGGCCTCCCAGCGTATTGGCATATGAAGATTGAAGGAAAGCCTTTGGCTTGGTCACCTCCGAACAATGGTGGATGGTTGGTTTCGCTAGGGTTGGGGATTGGCATTATCCTCGTGGTCATTGGAGCGTACGTGCTTCTCGGCGAGATGATGATCGATCAGCAGACGTTGTACGAATTACTTGAACCAGTTGGCTTGACTACACCAGCAAAATTGGCAGGAGCCATTCTGTTCTGGGTGTTCATTAATTCAGTGCTCGAGGAATACGTTTTCCGATGGTTTATCACCTCGAAACTTGAAGAACTTACTGGAAAAAAGTGGACTTCAGTGTTCCTTTCTGCGGGAATATTCACTATCCATCACACCATCGCTTTGATGATGTTCATCAATCCGCTTGGAACCTTCATCGCCTCACTTGGCGTCTTCATAGGGGGCGCGATTTTTTCTTGGATCTACTTGCAGTACAGGAGCATCTGGGTGGCGTGGGTGGCCCATGCATGTGCGGATGTTGCCGTTTTTGGCATTGCTTGGCACCTGGTCATCGGATTCTGAAAGAAACCACGATACATCGTTGGATTGAAATATATTCTTGCTCATCCCAAAAGAAGACCTTTGAGACAAAGAATCTCTTTCGAATTCTAACATAATATATGCGGAAAAAAACGACGTTCTTGGGACTTCCCCATGCGTCATTGAAATACTGTGGTGCCGTAGTATAGAGGCACGACGTGCACAAAACAGGTGTTGACCATGGACAATTGAACCCCCAACTGCTTGCCCTTTAGCAATAGAGCGTCAGAGCGTAGAACTTGCTCAGATTACTGAGTGAGGAGGAAGCGCTTTGGAAGGGCGCGGTTTGCCATCCCGGCATACTGCGGAATAAGCAACACGGAGGAAAAAACGTACATGAGAAAGAACAGAAAATTGAGACACCACAAGCCCCACCACAACGGAAAAGACCGCACCACTGGAAAGCGAGTCTCCGCTCATCGGGCCTTAGAACCCGGCGATGGGAATAAAAACGACAAACCGAAAAGTGACAACGCTGGATTGAACACACCGAAGCGGGAGTGCTCTGACAAAGAAGCTGCTCGCCGTGAGAAGGTGAAGAAGGCTCGTGCCGAACGTACCAAGAAAATACGTGAAAACTGGCGAGCTGAACGTGAAAACCAGCCGGAACCATGCTGTGAAAACGAGCATAAGCGTGAGGAGAAGAATGCCTGGCTGCTGAAGGAACTGGATTCAATACGATGTGATACCGTTATTGAAGAAGGGACTGGAATCATCACCAGCAATGTGATCCCACGCCACTTCGAACGACGCAAAGACGTTCAAAAGCACATGGGCCACTTCGCAAAAGTGGCCAAGGATGCGGGTTATAACCGATACTGGTAGGGTCAACACCTGACGTTGAACGACGTCACCTACCCCTGCAAAGGGGGAGCCGGGGGTTCGGGGGCTTCGGCCCCCGTCCCTCCTTCTACACTGTATTTTCATTCGTGTTGCCATTCCGGTGTCGTTCTATTGATGAAGGCCTGAACGCCGATTTCTTTGTCCTTCGAATCAAATAGTGAAGCAAATGCTTCCGCTTCAATAGCAACACCTTCGGTGAGGCCTGAATCCAATGCAGCGCGTATGGTCGCTTTACCGACCCGCAATGTGTTGGAGGATTTTGAACCGATCATACGAGCCATGGCCATTGTCGTTTCAAGTAATTCTTCGGCATCGCAAATTTTGTTTGCTAATCCAATTCTGTGAGCTTCTTCGGCGTTGATCATTTCACCTGTGAAGATCATTTCCATGGTTTTCCCATACCCAACGAGTCTGGCCAAGCGTTGTGTCGCGCCATAACCAGGAATAAGTCCCAAATTGACTTCTGGGGTGCCGAATCGAGAGCGTGTGCTGGCGATTCGAATGTCACAAGAACAAGCTACTTCGCAACCGCCACCAAGGGCAAATCCATCGACCATGGCGATAGTTGGTTTACTTAGATTCCATAACGCCTCGACGGCATTATCAGCGAACATGATGCGGATATCGTCGCTTTTTTTACCGACAAATTCGGTGATGTCTGCACCCGCAACAAAGGCATTTGGTTTTGCACGCTTACCTTCTGGAGGTGCGTTGGGTTGGGCGCCGGTCACAATTACGACACGAACATGGGGGCTTGATTCGGCCCAAGCCACCATCGCCTTAATCCCGCTCATCACTTCAGCATTCAGTGCATTCATTTTGTCTGGCCGATTGATGGTTACCATGGCGATGCTGCCAAGATCTGCCTCATCGCTGATCGGGACTTCTTCAATGACGATTGCATCGTTTTGCGGGGCGGTCATGCTTGTGCCATAGCCTCGAGGTTCATCAGTCCACCGACATCAAGCCATGATAGGTTTCAAAATTTGAAAACCAAGAATACAAAGACCATGACCATAACCACACACTATGGTTGAAACCGAAGCACCCCTCGTCATGGCAAAAGACATGGCCAAGAAGTATGGTGATTTCATCGCACTTCACCCCCTCAATGTCGAGGTACATTCCGGAGAGTTTTTTGGCGTATTTGGACCGAACGGTGCTGGGAAATCAACGTTCATCAAACTTCTAACTGGCCAACTGCGACCAAGCAAAGGGCAGATTGAGGTTCTTGGCGTCGATGCGGTTCGAGACCCTCAAAAGGTCAAAGCAAACATAGGCATTGTCCCCGAATCAGAATCACCTCCATCCTTCCTAACACCCACTGAATTTTTGGAATTCGTTGCACGACTTCGACGCGTTGAGGAGATTGAATCCAAAGTTGAACATTGGCTTGATTGGTTTGGTTTGGACGAGAAAAGAGATACGATGTGCAAGGATTTATCGAAAGGGCAGCGCCAAAAAGTGATGCTTGCGGCTGCTTTTATTCACAAACCGAAACTCCTTTTCCTCGATGAGCCCTTTGCCAATCTTGACCCCATATATCAGAGGAAATGTCGCCAATGGTTGCTCGATCACGTCAAAGATGGCGGGACAATTTTCCTCTGCTCCCACGTGTTAGAAATGGCTGAAAGAATGTGCAATAGAATGGCGATCATCAACGATGGCCGCGTTCTTGCCGCAGGAACGGTCAAAGGTCTCAAGCACGATCAAGATGAAACCCTAGAAGATGTCTTCATTCGATTGGTTGGGCGCTCAATTGAAGACCTTGAGAGCGAGAAAGCAAGTCAAGAAAGTGAAGAGGATTCCGAGGAGGAATGAGATTGCCTGGAGCCACAATTGTTTCTCGTGATTGGAACGATGTGGCCGAAGGCACCACATCAACCGGTAGTATGGGGACCTCTGCTCAAGGACAAATTCTCCACGAACCTCTTCGAGGATGGGCCTCTTTTTCTGCGACGTTTCGCGTGATGTTCAAAGAAGAAGGTCGTAAAAGCATTGAATTTGCCAAAAAACGACAAATTGTTCTCTTTCCACTATTGTTGACATTGATCACAGCATTAACCACTGTTGGATTGCAATTTTTAGTGGGCGATTCGAGTGCACAAGTTGCCGATATTGAGCAGAAGACCTTCACATGGGGAGAGCTCCGATTTGCACTTCATTTGCCCCTTTTGATGTTCAGTCTCGGCATGGGCACATTCGCCTTTATCGGCCACGATGCAATCGTCCATCGTGCTGGTACGAAGAACTACCTGCTTGCCGCTCCAGCCCTGCAACCACTACCAAATTCAGTGGCACATTTCGCTTACTTCATCAAGGATTTATGCTTCTATGTCATGCTCATCCTGTCGCCGGTTATCGCCGGTATGGCCCTCGGAATTTTACTGGAAACAGTTGACGGCGTCAACACTCCGCTTGAATGGTCAAGTTTGCCATGGACCTGGTTAGCCATGATCATCACCCTTGGCCAAGGTCTCGCAGTGGCCTTCTTGGGCTCATCGCTCTGGATGCGGGGTCGCCCGTTTACCATTTTTGGACCAATCGCCATTGTGGTGTTCGGCGTGGCTGTTGGCCTTGGCGAGATTGGCCTTGATGGTGTTCTGTGGGGCCTTTATGTTCAATCGAACCAAACGCCGCTGGTGGCTGTGGCAGCCCTTGGAGGGTGTGTGGCCATAGGACTGGTTGCCAGTGCTTTAATCATCGATGATTTTGATGTTTCAGTCGTCCAACGGGAAGAGATGTTTGTCCCAATTTACAACAGATTAGGATTCCTTGGGGATGGAGAGATTCGGCTGATCGTTGCGAAGGAATTTGTCGATTTATTCCGTTCAGGCTCGATCAAGAAGATGACCGTCTCCTATGCAGTCCCTCTTTTGGTCTTGCTCGGCATGGCTTGGTTGGTGGATTTTGCTGAAGCACCTATTCCAATCAATTTGCTTTCTTATGCCCCCTTCCTGGGATTCTTTGGTTTCAATTTCTATTCTTGGTTAACCATTCTTGATTCGCCGGAATTCATGAATGGCCTACCGCTCCGAGTTCCGCAATTGATTCGAGCTAAGGTCATTGTTTACTTCCTCGCAACCTCTTGGATCTCCCTGATTTTCATTGTCCTGATGGCCTGGCAACTCGATGAATGGACTTCGTTACCAACCAGCATCATTGTGATGTTCGCTAATTCAATTTACATCGTGGCTCTTACCGCCTTCTTGATGGGGCTCCGCCCCAACAAGGCTATTTTTGATGCTTCGATTATGATCTGGTTTTGGATTGGAACCGTGCTTCCTTTGCTCGGTTTGTTTTTGCTGTCCTTCACTCAAGGCGACGTTTCCCTGTATGGAAATTGGTGGGAAAGGGCAAGTCAAGATGGACTGGCTGCAACAGCAACCATGTACGACCAGTCGATGGTTGAACAGGGTTACAAAGGCATGCTTGCCATCTCAGTGTGCTTGCTGCTGGCTTCTGCATTGCTCTGGAAATTAATGGATCGACGCTGGGGCAAGGCTGAATTTTCAAATTGAAGAAAAGCGCTCATCAGAAGCAGTATCTTGATGTGCGGTCGTCATCGCCCGTTGTTCATGGGCAAGGTGGTCGCTGTATGCGGAATGCCGGGTTCTGGTAAAGGTGAGTTTGCCGCAGTTTTGGAACGACAAGGTGTACCTGTGCTGTCCATGGGGGACATGGTGAGGGCGGAAGTCAAACGCCAAAATTTGGCCGAATCGCCGGGTATTTTCGGCGAAGTAGCTGCACAACTTCGTGCAGACCATGGAGAAGATGTCCTCGCAGTACGCCTTGCTGACGCGGTTGATGAATTGCTTAAATCTCATCAAATAGTGTTGATTGAAGGCATGCGTGGAACAGCAGAACGAACCGTCTTTTCCAGACGCTGGATGGATGATTTTGAATCGGTGGCGGTTGAAGCATCCCCCGATACCCGATTCCTGCGAATTCAAAATCGTGGTCGCTCAGAAGATGGAGACAGAGCGGCTTTTGAGGTGAGGGACACCCGAGAAATCGGATGGGGTCTCGATCAAATTATCCTTGAGGCAGATCACCACATAGACAACAACATCGAACTTGAAATTTTTCAAGAAAATTGTCGGAATTGGTACCTGAATTTTAAGGCGTGAACCCTTGAAAATTTTCCCATCACAAAAAGCACAATTGGCGATGCTTTTCAAGTGCGCAGGACGCCGGTTTTAGCGGCTTCGTTCACCCAAGTGTTATAGTCGGCCACAACTTGTGATAAATTGCTTCGGCAAGGGGTGCGCATATGGCGAGAAAAAACAACAAAGGCGGGGGCAAGCGTCAGCGAGCCCAACAACGCGCTCAATATGACGAACTGGACAAGTATCCAGTCTTGCCTCCACACGCCTTTGCACGCATTGTTCGTGACAAGCAAACGCTCAACATCATTTACCAGATCATCGAGCCCCCGATGACCAAAAAGAACAAGAGCAGCGAGACGAGATCCTTGACATTTTCATTCGGTCCCTCACAGCAAACATTGACGAAATTGATGCGAACCCGGAAGCCTACATCCGTACGGCAATGGATAAAGTCATCAAATCATACGGCATGAAAATCAATAAAAAATCCAAATCTAAGATTTTCTACTACCTCAAGCGGGACCTCATCGGTTATGGTGAAATGGATGTCTTGATGAACGACATCAACGTCGAAGATATTTCCTTGGATGGAACAAACGTTCCGATTTTTGCTTACCACCGCAAGTTCGAATCCGTGGAGACGACCTGTGTTTGGAAGACCGATGAGGAACTCGAATCTTATGTCATCAAATTGGCACAACGGTGTGGAAAGCACATTTCAGTTGCCGACCCGTTGCTTGACGCAACCCTGATGGATGGTTCCAGAATCGTCATGAAATTAGGAAGAGAAGTATCCACAAGGGGTTCAGCGTTCTGTATTCGACGGTTCAAGGACGATCCGTTCTCACCAGCTGACATCGTCGCATTCCGCACGATGTCTTCGCTCATGGTCGCCTACCTTTGGATTGCGTTCCAAAACGAAGTGCCAATGCTTTTCGTCGGTGGTACGGCATCTGGAAAGACAACAACGCTCAACGCCATGTGCATCTTTATTCCTTGGCAAATGAAAATTGTCTCAATTGAATCCACACGTGAAGTTAACATTCCTCAACCAAACTGGGTCCCTGGTTTGACTCGACAAGGGTTTGGTGGCGAATCAACCGATGGTGTCATCGGTGAGTTCGAGTTGCTCAAGGCTGCTCTTCGTGAACGGCCAGAATACATTATTGTGGGTGAAATTCGTGGTGCAGAAGCATATGTGTTGTTCCAAGCCATGGCTACGGGCCACTGCGCATATTCCACGGTTCACGCAGATTCTGTAGCATCGCTTGTTCACCGGCTTGAAAACAAGCCGATTGACATCCCGCGTGTTCTGCTGCCTGCACTGGAAGCTTGTTCTATTCAGATTCAAACTCGTATCAATGGAAAGCGTGTGCGACGAACAAAGCAACTCGTGGAAATCGTCGGTATCGATCCAAACTCACTTGAAATCATCACCAACGAGGTGTTCCGTTGGGACGTTACTTCTGACGACTTCATCTTCAGCGGCAAATCCTATGTGCTCGAGAAGATCATGGTGAAAATCAACTATTCGCAAGACGATATGCGTCGAGAATTAAGAACACGAAAGCGTATTCTTGAGTGGATGGTCTTGAACGACATCCGTAAGGCAGACCAAGTGTCCCAAATCGTCACAGAATACTATGTGCGACCAAACGAAATCCTAGCAAGAGTCGACGGATTGCGTTGAATTGAGGAGTGAGCATCGATGGACCTAACGGCATGGCAAAGGATTTGCAACAGAATCCTAGGTCGTGTTGTCAAGAAAAGGGCAAGAGCTGACAAAGAACTCTCCGACAACCTCGTTAAAGGCTCCATGAAAATGATGCCTGAGGTCTACCTCGCCACAGCAATCATGACCACCATCGCCATCACTTTGGTATGCTGGGGCTTTGTTTCATTGTTCTTTATTCCCGACATTGGCATCATCGCTTATTGGGAATCAATTCAGGACCCGGCAACGCTCGACTATTGTTTCGAATGGGAGTATTGGAATCAAGACCTCGTCGACCCGACAAAACCAGGCAATGGCTGCGATGAATTTGCCTACCAAGTCTTCCCGCCTGCGCTCAAAGCCATCATCATTGCACTTGGTGGTGTCATCATTCCCTATGCGGCTTTCAAGTACAACAAAGGTGGAGCCAAGCGAGAAGCAGACCGCCGTGGTGCTATGATCGAGAAGTACCTCCCATACGCTGCATCCTACACCGCAGCAATGTCCGCAGCAAACGCAACACCTTCCAAAATTTTCAGATCCCTTGCCATGAACAAAGAAATCTATGGCGATGTGGCCGACGATGCGGCACTGGTTTACCGTGATGTTACGTTGCTCGGCTACGATTTGATCACGGCGATGAAAATGAGTGTCGACCGTGCCGCCTCTGTATGGCTAACTGAGTTTTTCCAAGGTATGGTTGGTACACTGACCGCTGGTGGTCAACTCAAGTTATACTTCTTGAACCGAGCAGAACACTACATGCGAGAAAACCGAACTCGCCTACAGATGTTCCTTGAGTCAATCGCACTTCTTGCAGAATCATACATTGTCGTGGCTGTTGCTATGCCTCTGTTTTTGATTGTCATGCTCGTCATTATGTTCTGGGTTTCAGGTTCAGGCGCACAAATGTCTGAGGGCATGCTCTACGGCATCGTGCTTGGCTTCGTCCCAATGATTCACATCGCCTACGCAATCTTGGTGTGGACGAGCAGCAAGGAACAAGATATGTGAGGAGGTGAATGAAATGGCAAAACGGAAGAAGAACAAGATCATCGTCGAACTCGACCTTCCAAAAGACGACTCAACCCTCACAAAGTTGTATGCCATTCTCTTCGTTTCCATTCTTCTTGGTTTGGGGACGGCAATTGTATGGTCAACGAATTCCGGATTCATCCCGACGGCCAATGGCGAGCCGATGTTCACCAACGTCTACTGTGGCGCCACAGCCACCGACAGCATGGGCAACAGCATGGGTGCCCAATTCCAAACCAATCAAAAGCCATCCTACGCAGCCAATGAATCGTGTTCCATCCTCAAAGACAAACCCGATGTGGTGAGTTGGACTGGCGAAGAATGGACTTCTGTCTACAAACGAGGGAAAAATTTCGACGTACCCGGTATTGATTCATCCCAAACTGGAGGCGTGGCAGTCGCCCAACCTTTGTGGGCAAATTGCAGCGTTAGTGCCGATATCCCAACGGACTACACGATAGCAATTCGTTCCCAAGAGGGCGTCATCATTGACTACCACAACGGTACGACTGACAACGACAACAACCCCGACAATGATGGCTGTGCAATGATGATCCCCAACATCCCTGCAGACAACCGTTACGAATTCTTAGCCTTCTCCAATGAGGAAGGTAAATTCCTCTCCAAAGTGACCTTTGATGTGACTGTTCACTACTTTGACGGCATACCTGCCAACATGAACAACGCTTCATTCTGGATTGGTCCTGAAGTCTCCGTAGGCCCTGTTGACATCCACCCATTCATCTTCCTGAACTTCTTTGGTTTGACGTTCTTCTTCCTGCTCTACCCTGCCTCCTACTACTGGGAACGGGTTGAAGGTGCGAAGAACGAAGTGGAAGAAAAATTCCCGGATTTCCTTCGTGACCTCGCAGAATATTGGAAGGGTGGTCTTTCGATGACGGTGGCTGTGCAAACCCTTGCAACCTCCGAATATGGTGCCCTGAATGACGAAGTCAAGAAAATGTCAGATCAGCTGAGCTGGGGTATCAAGTTCAGCGATGTTATTCGACAATTCGCAGACCGAGTCGGTACGCCTCTTGTCCAAAGAGCGATTGCATTGATTGCAGAAGCAGACCGAGCAGGTGGAAAAATTTCTGATATTCTTGTGACTGCTGCCAACGATTCGCGTGAATTGAAGTTCCTTGAAGGTGAACGACGGCGTGCGATTGGTTCGTACATTGCGGTTATTTGGACCTCATACTTCGTTTTCCTTGGCGTGATTGTCACACTCGCGGTTGTCTTTATTCCTGCAATTGCAGGTTCCAACTCAAGCGGTGAGGATGGTGGCGACAGTGGTGGTCAAACCATCGGAAACATGACGATTCGTAATATTGACCCACTGTTTTTCCTGACTGTGTTTTACTACGGGGTCACCATGCAAGCAGTCGGTAATGGAA
>CBFIIS010000007.1:0-44608 GCA_965662715.1 Candidatus Poseidoniaceae archaeon
GTAACGATACAGTAATCAATAAAATTGCCAAAAAGATAGCTTTCTTGCTCATACCAACAATATTGGACCATCATTTTTATTCATTCGGTATCAAAAGTGTAACCCTTCAAATGGCCACCTTTGAAGTGAAGGAAGGCATCGAAGACACATGGTCGAACGCATTCAAGTTCAATCCCGTTCACCATTTGAAATCCATCACATACTTACTGGTTTGGAGAACACACCGGAAACCGTGGTGGAATGTGAATTGTATCTGCCACAAGGTGAAGGGCCATTCGGTTGCGTCATTGCACTCCATGGTAGCTTAGGTTGGGGGGCGCATCACAACGACCATGTCAACGCATGGCTCGATGCGGGCTTAGCGGTGTGTAAGGTGAATTCCTTCATCTCTCGTTCCATTGAATCAACGGTAAATGACCAGCTCTCTGTCACTCATGCCATGATGCTCGTCGATGCCTTTCGAACCCGTTCGGCGCTCGAACACGATCCTCGAATCGGGAAAATTGGTATTGCCGGTTGGAGTTTGGGCGGAACGGTTGCCTTGTACTCGGCATGGGCTCCTCTTGTCGATCTGTTAGGGGCTCCATTCGACGCTCATGTGCCGTTTTACCCCGCCGCTCACCTTCGCCCTGAAGTTCAAGATTGGTCAACTTCCCCGATGCTCATCCTTCATGGCGATGCTGATGATTGGACCCCTCTCCACTTTGTTGAGGGGCTTATGCCTCAACTGCCCAATGCCGATTTACATGCTTATCCAGGGGCACAACATTCCTTCGATAGTGAGAAAGAGTACACGCTGCTTCCCAATGCAGTTCATATCAAGAAGCGTACCGTACGTATAGCGAAAAACGGCCACATGTCTGGCGAGTTGTTCCTTGGTATACGGCTGCCTTTGAACCAACGATGGCAGCGACGATGGGTGATCCGTATCTTGCGAATACGCGGTGCGCACGTTGAGGGTCAACCAGAGGCAAGAGCGGATTCACTCGTTCGAGCAAAGGCATTCCTTGCAAAGCATCTGAACGCTTAGGATGCCGTCTATTCCTGAACGGCATTTGGTGCCGGTCCTACGCTTAGGTTCGGCTGTTCGTTCAATGTTTTTGATGCATAGAGGAGCACACCAAACGTGCCGCACACCAGTGGTGCGAACAACAGCGGTAGCAGCTCCGCTACAAATTGTGTGACTGCTAGGACTGAGAGCCCCATCAACCCCAACAGGTAGGTTACAATCGTTCGAGGTGAAAACACCTTTCTGGTCCCAATTAAGATTCCGTTCATGGTAGAAGAAACGAGTTAGGGGGTATATGACGCTGTGTTTTTCGTTCATCCTGTCTAAATGGGTCACTGATTGGAAGTTTTGGCATGATTCATTGTTGCCGAACCTGAGCTTATCCTCAGCGGTTGATCCGTGAATTGGCCCGAATCTAGTTTGTGAAATCACTGAGGAAATCCCAAATCAGTTGATAGGTACTGGTACCGTCAACTTCGTCCGGCCAGGTATGTTCTTGCAATTCGAGGCCATAATGTTCTATTCTGGTCTCCCCAAAACACCCCTCATGAACGATATGCTCTACGAAGAAATCTGCGTTGACTTCGTCTGATTCACAATGTGCTCGAACGGCCCAAGAATCAATCATGCCGGGGACGCTGCTCATCGTACCGACGCCTTCATGCTCACCATCTTTCCAATCCCAGTCGTCATCATAATCAATGATGTAATCCAACTTGCCATGAATATGCATCACGGCCATACTGCCCACTAAGTCGCATGTTTCAGGGTCAACAGGCATCGTTCCAGCGAAGGACGCTACCGCAGCGAATCGATGATTCAACTGACAAGCTATCTCGTAGGTGTACATGGAACCCAACGAGTAGCCAATAGCATAGATTCGTTCTTCATCGATGCAATAGACATTGGAAAGTTCATCCACAATCGCTTCAGCGTAATCGTTGTCTTCGGTTGAGGTTGCAGCAGTGTTCAGGAACCACTCACCTTCGGCCGCGGTTCGATCATCTTCAGCAATAGCATAGGCCATGATGAATTTCTCTTGTTCTCCTAATTGGTCAAATTCACTCTGCTGCTGAAAATCCTCTTCAGAACCTCCTCCACCATGGAAGGCAAGGATAAGGGCCAATTTTGTACCAGCTTCTGAATTTGGGGCGGATAATCGAAACAACCGTTCTTCGTTGTTGACAGTGATTGCAATCATCGATTGAGTCAAGATTTCAGAAGGTTCTGAACATGGATCATCGACGTCTTGCAATTCCTGTACGGGTTGAATCTCTTCTTCTACGTCACTTCCCATGCACCCAGCAAGGGGCGAGACGAGTAAAAGACAGGAAACAAAAAGCAAAGACAATCGGTCCAATGTAGTCACCGCTGGTCATCGGAATCATCCTTTAGCAATCAAAGTTATTGGTGTTTGTATTATCAATTTGAAAAGAATCATATTCCGTCATGTTAAGTGGGGGTCATGAACGATATGTTTGCCATCGTGCCTGCTTCTGCACTTATCCTCCTTGTTGCCCTACGAAAAATTGCAATTCCAATCAAGTTTAATGAAGAAATCTTTGGTGAAATTCACCCCGATGAAGTCCACAATTCCGCAACCATGCGTATGTTGATGGGTGGAGGATTTGGCAGTGTTGGATTGATGGGTCTCATCCTCGGCTTTTCACTCGAGGCAGGTCCTCAAACAGAGGCTTTGCTTTACGCTATGGCGGCCGCATTTGGTATGATTCTTGGCACCCTTTTGTTCGCGAAACAACGAGGTTATCTCCATGAAATGCCAACGGCACCGATGGTGATTTTCCCAGGATTAATCGCTCTATGCCTTGCTGGTGCTTTGATTTGAATTCAATGCCCATCACGCTTCTTCAATTCGAATGAGTCGAGTTGTTCTGAAGCCTTGTAGGATTTTGATGAACCGCTTTGCGTGGAACTTCTCATCGAGTTGAGGATCGCCTGTGTCGATTCGAACAGCAGACAGTCCAATCAATTTGGAAGGTGTTGCAACGCCGAGGATGTTGTCGAACCCTACAATTCGAAGCACATTTGGCGACAATTGGAGATTGCCTCGACCGATCAAAAAGCCCTGACCGCCCATCGGGGAGAGAAGCAAAAGTGTTGGACGAGACGCCCCTTCTTCGTCCACATGTCCGGAAAGAACCTCAATCAATTGCTGTTCGTTGAGGTCTGAATGAAGCGTTCTGATGCCGTTGATTTCAGGTCCTTGAACATCAATCCCGAGCAAGGTCAATTCGACATTGACGTATTCGCCCATTCGACGCAGTGTTCCTCCGCTGCCCCAAACCACCATCAACTTAGGTTGATCCTCAAGCAAGGTTTGGACATGATGTGCAAGCCCTTCAATCGTTTCCACTTCGCTTGACCTCTCGACTTGTTCCTTCGCTCCTTGCATGAATCTGGGGCTTGAGGGCGTCCATGCCTCGCCATACATTCGCACCTTCCAAACGCCTTGTTGGTAGACGTCCTCGTCGAGATCCATGACCTCTGTGATGGCGCATCGCAAGTCGCCGAGAATGAAGGCTAACACGACTTCTGCAGCTGCCTTTGGCGTGGTCGCAAAGCAACCTGAATGCATTTTTACGCCTCCTGGGACCCCAACTAAGGGGATTTCTTGAGCATCATCACCAAGGTGTTCCAACGCCTTGACGATGTCCCTTGTCGTACCGTCGCCACCTGCGTAAACAATGGCTTCCACCTTCGCATTGACGAGGTCCTTGACAAGGGCCAGTGTGTCCTCATCGCTGGTTGCTTTTGGCGTTGTGCCGATGGATTCGAACTTCATCCGTGTGGTTGATGGCGGCACCCAAGAACTGCCCATTCGACCGTCCCACCCAAGCAGAAGAATTTCCGTTTCATTCCTGTTGAGTGAACCTTCTAACAAAACCGAGAGCGTTTCAAGAGCTTGCTCCATTCGAGGCCCTGCTCGATCTTCTGCTCCAGCAGCGCGGGCTTCAGCCGCCCTTCCGTCGCTTCCTTTGAATCCAAGTCTTCCGCCTAGGCCGGCGTCAGGATTGACCACCAAACCGATGCGCATGGTTGCCGGTGGAGGTTCTCCTTCAAGAAGGCCTGTGCGTGAATTACTTTGGCGATGGCCTCAAATGACAACAGTGTTGCAAGGGCCATTATGGAGCACATGCAGCGACGAAGGCTGGCCATCCTGACGATGGTTTCTGCAACGACGTTTTGGCTTGTTCTTGGTTATGCGACTTGGATTATGAATGGATGCAGGGCATGGCTGCCTTACATTTCTGATTTTGATTTGTATGAGCCAGGGGACACCATCTTCACACTTGGTACACTGGCCAGCGGATTCCTCGTGTTCTGGATCGTTATGGAATTGCACTCAATGAACATGGCTCGGCTCACAGAAAAAGGGCATTCCAACCTATGGCATGGTCTCAATCATCTCGCGGTGTTTCCCGGCCTCATCGGTGCATTTTCATGCATCCGAATCGGTACGGTGCCATGGGATACCGATGGTCCAATGCACGGTCATTATGCGATGGATATTTTCTACAACGGCGTGTACTGGTGTCTACTTGTCACCTTTGTATCTGCAAAAATCTGGTGGTCTTCGCCCTCCTTCAAACGAATCCTTTTGTTAAGGCTGGGGGCTGCGCTCAGCGCTGCAATTGGCTTGTACAAGATGATCACGGCACAACTTGCTGTTTGGGGTGATGACTTTGATTGGGATGCGTACAATGCTTCGGCTTCGAACATGCTTGAATTTTGTACAGAAGCCTTCGAGCCTGCGATCAATACCGGTGCAGCCTGGGAATATGTGTTGGTTGCGGGCATCCTCGGCACCATTCTCTCATTCTTACCCGAAGTGACCTTTGTGGAACAAACAATCGCATCAGAAAGCGAAGAATGAATGCGCCTGAAGGGCGAGCATTGATGTGCAGGATTGGCTTTGACAACGACATGAGCCGTCATAACAAGCAGGCACCATCGCTCGAAGATGCTCTGGCCAAAGGGTTCTCCGAACTCAAAGTTGGGGAAGCAAACCTACCTAAAATGGATACTCAAGAGGTCGAAAAAGAGCCCATTGCGCGGCCAATTGAGTACAATAAAACATACGAAGCAGTCGAAGATCGTGAAGAGTTTGTTGTGTCTCCACCTACCCAAATGAAAGCAGTGAAATCTGAATCTACAGATGTCAGCAAACAAACCACCCCGGTAAGTGAACAAGCATCAAGTACGATTGGTGATGAATTCGACGTGGAATGGTAAGTCGCATACAGGTGCTTATCAATCAAATGCTCTTAGGACAAGCATGGAAGTCTCCCGCCAGTTCCTTCGTATTTTCATCTACATATTCGGTACGCTTGTTCTTGTGTCCTACATGTACGGGCTTTCCCACGCCTCTGACAAAGAAGCACTTTGGGGCGGGATTCCTTGGTCACAAGCCAAATTTATCGTTCCGTTCATGTTTTTGGCTGCGTTTGGTTTCTTGATGTATTGGTGGGTTATTCTCTATCAGAGCGACGCCAGTGTCATTGCAGACTTACGCTGGCCGTGGGGCGAATCTGACGGTCATGGTGGGGGGCGGCTCTTGCTGGCGTTTGCCATGTTGGTCATACCCAGCGCACTTTGGCTTGAGGCTACAATCTACCATCTGGACCATGATTACAGTTGGACTCCAATCCTTGTGATCGGCGTGTTGGTGCTCGCCTCCATTGGAAACATCATGATGGGACTCTTGGGATATTCGGCTTGGCAAGACGATGTTTCTGGCGGCGGGGCGATGCTTGTCGGATCGATTTTGCTCGGCATCCAGTGCATCCTCCTCGATTGCATATATTGGAATTTGAAATTCCCTTGGTGACAAACGCCTCACTATGGCGTTCTCGTTGGAAATATGAGTGGTGGTTTGATGAGGGAGAAGCAACCCCGTAGGGGTTGAAGGAGCGATTACCATGCCACTCATCAACGTGACTTTACCAGACGGAACTGTCAACGAATACACCTCTGGCATCACGTGTGCCGAGGTCATCACCGATGCACTTGGACGAAAGCACGGTTGCCTTGCAGCTCGTGTTGATGGCGTCGAACGTGACATGGCGACCGAGTTGGAAGAGAACTGCTCAGTCGAGGGTATTTTTTCGGAATCAGATGAAGGCATTCACATCCTTCGCCATAGTGCAGCTCACCTTCTCGCCCAAGCTGTCACCTCCATCTATCCAGATGCAAAGCCAACCATCGGCCCAGCGATCGACCGAGGATTCTACTACGATTTTGCCATGGAGGCCATTACCGAATCCGATTTGAAACCAATCCAAAAGAAGATGCAAGAATTGGCACGCAAGAACTTCACGGTCGAACGAATCGAACTTTCAGACGAAGAACTGCAAGATCACTTTGCAGACAACCCCTACAAACTCGAAATCATCAACGATAAGATTGAAGACGGTGGTGGCTCTACCATCTACAAACAAGATGACTGGTACGATCTATGCCTTGGTCCTCACGTTCCAAACACCTCTCGGCTTATGCATGTCAAACTAACCAGCGTCTCCTCTGCCTACTGGAGAGGGGATCAAGATCGTGAGCAATTGGTGCGAATTTACGGCATTGTGGAACCTTCAAAGGAAGCCCTACGAGCAACTTTAACGCGCCTTGAAGAAGCCAAGAAACGTGACCATCGTAAACTTGGCAAGGATTTGAAATTGTTCCATATCGATGAAGAAGTAGGTCAAGGTTTGATTCTGTGGACCCCAAGAGGTGCCATCATTCGTCAAGAACTTCAAGACTTCATCTCATTCCATCTTCGCCGACAAGGCTATTCTCAAGTGTTTACGCCTCACGTTGGTAAACTCGACCTTTACCGAACATCAGGGCATTTCCCGTACTACCAAGACTCGCAATACCCCCCGATGGTCGAAAAGGAGTTGATGAAGAAATTGGCAGACGAGGGGTGCACTTGTGGTGAATTGTCAAACATGATGAAAGCCGGGGAAATCGATGGCTACATGTTGAAGCCGATGAACTGCCCTCACCACGTCAAGATCTATGCATCCCAACAACGCTCATACCGTGACCTCCCCCTCCGTCTAGCAGAGTTTGGTACGGTCTACCGGTGGGAACAGTCCGGTGAGATCTCCGGTTTGACACGTGTTCGTGGTTTCACTCAAGATGATGCCCACCTGTTTGTGACTGAGGATCAAATCGCTCAGGAAGTACTCGGTTGCATCGAGTTGGTCCAGATCATTTTTGAGAAACTCGGCATGACGGATTACCGTGTTCGAGTTGGCCTTCGAGATGCTGATTCGGACAAGTATGTCGGTGACTCAGATCGATGGGACAAGGCCGAAGAAGCCTGCAGATCAGCGGCTCAATCACTTGGTGTCAATTGGTCAGAGGAACAAGGCGAGGCTGCTTTCTATGGCCCAAAAATCGATTTCGTAGTCAAAGATGTCATCGGCCGGGAGTGGCAACTTGGAACGGTCCAAGTTGATTATAATCTACCAGAACGATTTGGTCTTGAATACAAGGGAAGCGATGGTGAAATCCATCGACCAGTCATGATTCACAGGGCGCCCTTCGGTTCAATGGAGCGGTTTTGTGGCGTTCTCATCGAACACTTTGCAGGTAAATTCCCGACATGGCTCACACCGACTCAAGTTCATATCATCACCATTTCAGAGAAGCATAAGGCCTATGCAAATGAAGTCGCTGAAGCGCTCAAATCACATGAAATACGGGTTCTTGTTGACGATGGGGATGACACGGTCGGTAAAAAAATCCGCAACCACCGCAAGTTACAACCGGCCTATATGGCGATTGTCGGTGATGGTGAAGTAGAGGGTCGAACTGTGAGTCTGCGTGCTCGAAATGGTGACCAAATCAGTGGCATGGGTCTCGACGAGTTCATAACCGCATTGAAAGATGAGATTGATTCGAAGGTGGCACAACCCTCGATTGTTGTTGTCGAATCCGATGATTGAACGAGGTTTTTTTGATGAACGCACCACCAATTGTTGACGGGTTTTCACTCGCAGCAGTGGTGCCGATGATTCTTGCGGCATCGACAGCGTGGTTCTTTTGGAGGCAAGTTGTTCCTCGGCAACTGAGGGGGTTACAAGTCGCATTTGAAACTGGAGAATTACGCTATGAAGTGCATCAAGTGACCCACAGCACTGAAGATGCAAAGGCTCTCCTTCGGTCTCCAGGAATGCGCTTCGGGGTCACCACATACTTGTTTGCCCTTGTTGGCGTTTTGATTCTCCTCTTCGAGTTCCTGATGGCTCGGTTCGATCTCGCAGAGGGCTACCACGCTCCATCATTGGCGATCGCATTGATGTTTATTGCTCTACCAGCGCTTGTTTCCAGTGGCTCTTCATTGGGTGCACAGGTCATCAAACCGATTGGTCAAGATCGTGCATCATTGCAAGATTCCAGTACGCTTCGCAGCTACAGTTACATCATCCTTCTTGCCTTTTGGATGGGCTTGGTTGCGATGCTCTACATCGCACTTGGTTTGCTAGATGTCCCAGATGACCGCCGTTTTAGTATCGCAGCATTTGCTATGTTCTCACCATCGGTTTTGGCCTATGGGCGAATTCTTGGGTCATCATGGCGAGCGCTTAGACAGTCTTCAAAGAAAATCGCTGGGGGCGAACCTTCGCCTTTCCACAACCATACGCCAAGTGCCCGCCAACAGGCAGTGGCTCAAATTGTTAATTTCAACCTGGTAGCAATGCCCTTCGTTGCATTCAACACCTTCCTTTCTCTTGCCGTGCTGCTGTGGAACCCAACCCTCCTTTCCCATTCGGACCGAGTTCTCGCTCTACCAGAGTACCGGCCACAGACCACATTTATGGAAGAGGGCGGCATACTTGGGTTTGGGTTAATCGAACTCTTTTCATTTATTCCTGTCGAGGGCATTAGGGTCCCCATCGTCTCAATGGTGCTGCTGTTCCTGCTTTTGAACGTCGCCATTATCGGGTTTTTGTTTGTCTATGAAGTTGCAAGAATTTTGTTCTTGGACGTACAAGATGTTTCTGGCGCCGGAGGGATCAAACTCGCCGACAGTCGCTTACTTCGGGCAGAACATTCCCAACAAGCCAAAGTGTTGAACTTCTGTTTTACTGGATTTGCCGGTCAATCCATGCTTCTACTTGCTCTTGGTATGATCACCTTTTGGGATTCCAGTTTCCTGCCTCAGCAGGCGCAGTGCGGTGTTTGGGATTCGACTGTTTGTAGCGTTTTGACCAAAGATGCCTTAGAGGAATTGACATGGATGCTCTCTTCAGGAGGTCAAGTTGCTTTCCTCACCATATGGGCGAAATCACTTCGCGTTGGTTCCCGACTCGATGACATCACTTTTGATGCAGCTGTCGAAGGAAATCGTGCTCGATTTTCTGAGATGGAAGATATGATTTACCTCAAGAAGCAACCCTTGACAACACTCATCGCCAATGATGAGTGGGTGAAAGCTCTTGGCCAACTTGATGGTGTGCTCAAAGGTCACGGTGAGGAGTTAGACGGGCTTGCACTCGGGCGAAAAACCGGTGCAATCATGACGCTTTATTCTGGTTTTGGTCGATGGAACGAAGCTGAAGAACAAGCGGTGTCTTTGCTGGCTTTACGCGGTGGAAAAGAAGCAGAAATGGCACGACTGACCCTTGCTGCTGCAAGCCTCGCTCAGCGTGATTTACCTGAGGCAAAACCTCGTTTGAACCTCTTGGCGGAAGATGACATTGAAAGTGCACGACTTCATTGGGTCGCCTCCCTGTTCAAGCCAAAAAGCCGACCGCTCGACAAGAGGTACAAACCATTACTGGCGATGGATAGCATCACAAAAAGAAACATCAATCTTGTTCAACGCTTCGAGTCAAACACCGCATGTTCCGACCTGAAGAGTTTGAACACACCGGCAGGTCGCTTGTTCCTTTTAGGCGATATCGCAAGGATGCGTTTGGCTCGACAAAGTGAAGATGCGCTTGACCTGCTCGAACGGTTCATCAAGAAAAACGACGTTGAATCATGGGTTCATGGCGAGGTGGTTCGCTGTCTTCTGCATCTTGATCAAGGGCGAGTGAACACCGCTGTTGTCATGGCAGAGCAGCTTGCCGAGCAGCATGGACGTCACCCACACTTGAGGGCGTTGCTTGGCCACCTCTCACGGTCTGGCCTTACCCCTCACAGTTCGAGTGAAATAACCGATATGGAATGGGCCACTGAAGCTGGATTGAATGTTTCAGAGGCATGGGCAAATAAGCACGTGGTTTCACCTCCTCCTGAATTCAACAAGAAGTCTGAACGGCAGCATGCATGGTCAGCAAATGCTTGGATTGCACATGGACCTGAAAATGAATTGACCATTGCTGCAAAGAAAGGAAAAAACGGTTGGAAGATGCTGGCAAAAATCGATCAGTCCGCTTTACCTGCGTGCTTGTTTTTGCATCTCACCGGTCTTGTGGTCACCATTGGTGGCATGCCAGTCGACCTTGGCTTCCCTGGTGGTCTTGATTTGAAGTCCATTCAAAACAATGGCCTTCTCGACCTTTCATCTTAAATTCGGCGTCGTAATCGTTCCATGCCAGCATCTGCAAGCCCAAGCTGCTCCAAACAATCCTCAACCCGTCCAACGCCAAGGCCTTCTCCTGCTAAGGCAATGGCCTCTTCAACAGCTCTCCGGTCGTCGTCTTCGACAGAAATGTGCGCAGCTTCACATTGGTTGCGCAAGATGCGCCATTCATCCATAACGAAATCGTACAACTCAAGTGCTTCTTCGCTTGCTTTACCTTCTTTGTCTAGGCTTTGATTCATATCGCTCAACAACTCAGCCGCCTCGGTCCATTGTCGCTGATCTGCCGCTTTTTCGATGGCAGCCATACGGTCATCCCATTCTTTTCGATCGTCCCTTGATTCATATTGGGCAACGAGTTTCTTTCGCTGACGAAGTGCGCGTTGCACGGTATCCATGGCTTCACGCTCGTTATGAATCGAACGAACGACACCGTCAGCGAGCCCAATCGCTTGACCTGCATTACCTGAATCAAGAGCGGATTCAGCATGTTCGAGTCGTTCAATCATTGCTTTGGTGTCGAGTCCATCGGTTTGCTTCAATTGCCGATGTGCTTCTTTGAGCGACTCTGCAGCCTTTCCGAGTGCATCATCGTCTGCTGCAAGTTGAGCAGGGATGACAACAGCAAATTCGTAGGCTTTCTTTGGTGCCTCTGCAGCCAACTTCTTCTTTGCATCACTCAGCATTTCTTTGAGGTGGGCGACGCCTTCACCATCGTTGCCTTGGAGTTGTCGTGCGGCTTCAGCGATTGCCTTTTCTGCAACAGCCCACCATTCGATGATTTCATTTGAGTACTTCTTTGAGGTTCTGAAGAGCATTTCACCTTCCCGGAGCGAACCGAGTTTAACCTCTCGTTCACCCATTTCAAAGGATTTACGAGGTCGCTTTGCGGTTGGTGCGATGGCTTCTGCTTCATCCATTGCCGCTCGAGCATCCTCTCGAATCGCTTCAACATCGCCGGACAGCGAGAGTGACCGCTCAATGTCATCTTCTGCTTCGTCGAGAAGATTCATTCCATGAGATGGATCGACGTGACCTTCTTCTTTTGCCGTCATAATCAAACTCGACGCTTGATCGACGGCTGCACCTTGTGCTTTCAACTCAAGCAAACGGACTTCAAGAGCATCGAGTCGACGGCTAAACGCTCTGCGTGCACTTCGTTGGTCATCACCAACAAACCAGATGTAGGCGGTCAAAACCGAACTGAATCCAAGGGTTCCAATCGCAGCCAACCACTCATAAGTCATCGATTCTGGAGGCGAACCAGCAAAGATTGAGAACGCGACGACGGTTCCAAGCCCTGTCATGATTGCCCGCCATCTAAGGACGTCCAATCCACCTTGTAGGATCATTTTGGAGGCGCTCAAGCAAGCCAGGCCAACCGACACAAGAATCAGACTTCCAGCGACCATGCTCGTATCTGAGATGTCGAGCGATAGACTTCCTGTCATCAATAGAACCGGCCAAACGACGCTTGCGGCAGAGCCTACTCTTGTACGTGCACGAGGTTGATCGACAGTCAAATCCTGTATGATCAGGCCCCAAACGATGATGACTAAAGGAAAGCCCAGTCCCTTGAGCAGGCCAGACTCACCGCGCATAGCGGCGTTCAAACTGGGCCACATCAACCACAATGCTCCCGCGAGAAGGACGAGTGCTGATGCACTAGTGAGCCTTTCAAGGCGTTGTTTGCGCTGTTTTATGGCAGCTTGAATTGCCGTTTCTACATCGGCCCAAGCGTCCATCATGGCTGCGACTTTGAGCGCACAGTCATAATCACTCCGCTCCGCTGTACCCCCACCTCATGCCAGAGTTGAGCGTATTTTCCTTCGGTTGAGAGCCGCGAATTTCAATTGATATGACGGGAATGTTCATGGGTGTCGTTCACCGCCTTCTTAGGAGTGAGGAGTGACAATGACCGGTCTCATTACAATGGACGATTTAACCAATGAGGAAATCCTCAGCATTTTAGATGACGCAGAGCGCCTTCTTCCTGTCGCTCGTGGGGAATTGTATCTACCACTTCTCAAGGGGCGAATCATGGGTAATCTCTTCTTTGAACCAAGCACAAGAACTCGAATGTCATTCGAAACTGCGATGAAGCGCCTTGGTGGTGATGTCATCAATCTTGGTGATGTCAAAACCTCTTCAGTCGTGAAGGGTGAGACCCTCTTCGACACGATCCAAATGGTCGATGGCTACACTGACATTATTGCCATGCGCCACCCTCGCCAAGGAGCAGCTCAGTACGCCCAAGATGCAGCACGAGTGCCAATCTTGAACGGTGGCGATGGTGCTGGTCACCATCCCACACAAACCATGCTTGATCTGTTTACTATTCGACAGGCGCATGGTCGCCTCGATGGTCTGAAGGTGGTGCTCGCAGGTGACCTGCGCTACGGGCGCACAGTCCACTCACTTTCCCATGCACTAACACGCTTTGGTTGTGAATTGATTTTTGCAAGCCCAGCCTTGTTGAAGATGCCAGCAGAGATTGTTTCGGATCTTCGAGAGCACGGTGCAACCGTCACTGAAACCGAGAATTTGTACGACTCGATTGGCGAGGCGGATGTCGTTTACATGACCAGGATTCAGAAGGAGAGATTTGCAGATGAAGACGAATACGCACGCTGCGCTGGTGCCTACAAACTGGATGTCAAGCACCTTGCAGATGTCAAGGAAGACATGATCATCATGCATCCACTTCCGAGGGTCGATGAGATTCATCCGTCGGTGGATGACACACGACACGCTCGATACTTCGAACAAGCGTTCAACGGTGTCGTGGCTCGAATGGCACTGTTGTGCCGTTTACTTGGCGTCACAGTACCTGCTGATGTTGCCTCCGAAGGAGGTGTGCTCTGATGTCGAACGAACAAAGCATGCGCCGTGTCACCGCCATTCGAAATGGTACGGTGATCGATCACGTGCCTTCTGGTCAGGCCCTTCGTGTGCTTGAGATGCTTGGTATCGCTGGAGAGACATCAGTCCCAGTGTCGTTGGTGATGAACGTGCCATCAAAGAAACTCGGGTCGAAAGACATCATCAAGGTCGAAGATCGTGAACTTACTCAAAGCGAATTGGACCGCTTAGCATTGGTGGCCCCTGATGCCCATGTCGCCATCATTCGTGCCTATGTTGTTGCAGAAAAATTGTCAATTAATCTTGGTGAAGAAGTTGTCAATGTTGTCCGATGTACGTTCTCCAACTGCATTACGACAAATTCTCGGGAGCCACTTGCTCATCGACTTCGTGTCGTAAGCAGGGACCCATTGCAATTGCGATGCCATTACTGTGGCCGGCCACAAGATCTTGATGAACTGGTCAAGAATGCCCTTTGATCAGTCATTGAGCAGCGCTCTAAAATCGCAGGCTTTGCACTGACTTCCCGATGTCATTGCTCCACATTTTGGACATGGTGTTGGCGGAGCGATGGATGGTTCGTCTCCAGGCTGTTTATTCCTGAGGGCCTTGATGTTGTCTGCCATGCGAAGAAGTCCGTGCCTCGTACCGGGCGAATCTGCTTCCATCTTAGCTACCAACTCTCTATGCCTCCAACGAAGCGCTCCTTGTGCATGCGGGCATTCTTCATGGTGCAGTGGTAAGTTTCGGTGCAGTGCATAGAGGTGCACCTCTTGCTCAGGAATCCATCGTAAGGGGACAATTCTCGGTGCCATCCCTTCCACGACTGTGGTGGTGTGTGGGGCCAATCTGAGGGTTCTGTCAAGGTCGCCATTGGTCATGTTCATCAACACAGTCTGGGCCATGTCATCGAGGTTGTGCCCAAGAGCAATGATGTCGGCACCAATTTTGTCTGCGAGGTGATTGATGCCCTGTCTGCGAAATACACCACAATAGGAACAGGGCAATCGTGGAGCACTGGGGTTTGATTCAAGCAGGTCTGGAATACGGCTAGCAACCTCATCCATTTCTTTGAAACTTAACTCGGGATAAGAGACGGTGATGAATTCGATTCCGAGGCGATCACACAATTCTTGGGCGCATTCAAGGGATGGAGGGCGGTATCCTTCAATGCCTTCATCAACAGTTCCTGCAACGATGCGCACGTCAGGGCGTGCTCCAATCAAATCGACAAGGCTGTCGAGGAGGACTGCGGAATCCTTACCTCCGGAAATAGCAACAAAAATGGTCGTGTCACGGTCTTTTGGCAACACCAGCTGTTGACGCAGTTCTTTTGCGATTTTCTTGCGAACTGACTTTGCCATATGTTCGTTGCATAAAATTCGGCCTGAATAGGCCTGTTCTAATACAGCAGGACGTGAACAACTGTCGCACTGGGGGATTTCGAACCCCGGTGTTTCTTGCTCTGCCATGTGTGGTGGGAGGGCCATTGTGGTTTGAACTCCACGCTCAGTTCTTGCACATAAGGCGGTTCAAGTGAATCAAATTTTCCAATTGAAATTTTAACTTTCCAATTGATAAATTGCAAGAATGAGGGCGCCGGTTGAATCACCTGAGGCATCAGATCTGTGCGTTCGTGTCGGAAACTGTACGCGGAAAAAGGTGCACTGAGACTCTTCCGCGTTTCAAAACGATGAAGTCCAGTTGGGAAATTGATTTGGGTCTGCAAATCCCCCTTTAGGGGGATGGAAACAGCAACCTTCTTGAAGGCCACAACGCTGACGAGAGGTTTGAGCATCCATGTTACAACGTGCGCTGGCCGGATTGTATCGCCTTGATGGCGTTCAACAAGCCATGCTGTTTGATGACAGTGGTTCTCTATTGGCGAGCGTTGGCGATGAGGGATCAATACCCCCGACCGGTCATGCAGTGGAAGTTCTATCCGCTGCTCTCGAAGCAGCAGATGCTCTTGGATTGGGGGCAATTTACGAGGTTTGGTGTGAAGGGAAAGAACGTACAATGATTGACGTGGCGTCCCCAACGCGGATTGTAGCATTGTCCGGTTCTGGCGGCCGTTTGGCACGCTGGCGCCATGCCCTTGATAGAGATCGAAGGATTTTTGCCACCACCCCACAGTGAGTTGATGATATGTTTACACTACCACAAGGAACCCCAGTTGAAGGCGCAATTTCTGTCGAGGCTGGTGCGATTCAATCATTCGACCACGGCGTCATTAGCACGTGGATTGGCCGAAGAAAAACGCCAGCAGGTCACCGTCTGGTTCGAGCGGGCCGGGTTGTTGGTTGGCTTGCAGAATCCGGGAAAGGCAAACTTTTGCTGGCTGGAAAGGAAGCTCGCCTGAGACTCGAGGAACTCGAGGCCAAGGAACATTGCCGCCACATCGCTGGCTCGTATTCGCTCGCTGGCCTCGGAAGTGTGGCAGAAACAATCCCTGAAGCGTTTGAGCATCAAGCAGACCGCCAGGGACTGCTGCCTCGTGGTGACGCTGTTGTTCGTCTTCTCGCCAGAGATTTGTCCTCCGTGCTACGAGCTGTGGTGGAACGCGAAACCGTTCGTGGCGCTGTTGCCATCGACCAAGGTATGCTCATCGACAGTGTTGGCGATTTGCCTAATTCTCCGGAAATGTTAGCGCAAGAAATCCATTCCACACTTGAATCCATGAACATCAGCGTGCTCGATGAGGATGGCGTCAGTAATGGCAGCCATTGGACAATGCACCACGAGGATGGCTCGCTCCTCTTAGCCAAGGCTGGTGACGTGTCTTTGGGTGTTTGGACCGAGGCGAATACCAATCATGCGCGATTGATTTCTGCGGTGGCTGCAGTTCTCGATGGGGAAGTTGGAGCCATTGGTGCAGCCGGTGGGCCAATTCCCGATGGGTTCGTCCTTCGTGAAGGCCGAGGTGGCCCGGATGCGATCTTGTCAATGCTCACCGCTGGCGTCAAGGAACAGGTCACTGGACATCTTCAATCTGGTCAATCCTCGACATCCGTTTCGGTGTTGTTGGCACGAGGTGTCCCTGTGGGTGTTTCCGCTCCCGAGGGCCAATCCCTCGAAGAGGCTATGCTGACCTTCACAGATTCCACTCGCGTTCTGAAGTTGCACCGACTCCCTGCGGGAAGCATCATCTCCAGGGAATCAGGCACAGTTGAAGAATTCAAACTTGACGATTTCCATGATTTGCTTGTGACGCTCCGGACTCGTTCGGAGAGCCGCAGGGCCACTCTCAAAGCAAAACTGAATGATTTGTTTGGTTTCGAAATTGGAATGGAACAACTGCGCAAGAGTCGAGCCAGTGCTACATTTTCAGAAACAGTTGATGTCGTGAGTGGTGGTTTGCCCGGTGATACAGCCCAACCCTTGGCCGTGGATGCAGGATTGCGTCGGCGTCTGGAAACTGCAGATCATCGAATCGATGAATTGGAGAAGGAAAAGGCCGCCCTGCAAAGTCACTTGGATTCTTCAATTGCAGCAGCAAATGCTGCACAAATCATCGCAAGAGAAGCCACTGAAACCCGTACGGAATCAACAACTTCCCTTGAGGAAGCTCACAGCCAATACAGCACCATGCAAATCGAATTGGCCCAAGCCAAGGCATTGACAGAGCAAGCAGAAAATCGAGCAGAGCGTTTGGTTCGTCGGGTCAATGAACTTGAACACCAAGTCTCAGTACGGGCTGCTGAGTTGGCCAAAGCACTCGGGGATGCCTCCTCCAGCGAATCGCTTCGTACAGCGATTGAAGACATGTCGCTCAAGGAAGCAGCACTCAATGCGGAACTGAACACTCACAGCCAACAATTGGCAACGATACGGCAACAAACAGAGGACGACGAGCGTCGCCTTCAAGTCCTTCAAGAACAGGTTGCAGCGACGCGAGAACGCCACGCTCGAGCTCAAGCGGAAGTGCTCCTTCTCGATGAGAAAATCAAAACAAATACCGCCGAACTTGCTGCTATTGAAGCAGAGGCGAAGGCAAGCCGCCGTCGGGCAGAAGAAGATCGAAATCGTTTAGCTGCCGATGAGGCAAGGCAAGCCCAAGTTCAAGCAGAATTACGAGAACTGATGCAAGAACGCCGGCAAATTCTACGCGAATTGGGTGATCTTGGTGCACGCCGTGGTCATTCTGAAGCAGAACTTGCATCATTGATTGAGCGAGCAGAAGCCTTGTCAGATGCTCATGAAGCAGCAGTGACGGATATCCAAGAAGCTGAGCGGCTACGGGCGAGGCTCGCAGAAGAACCACTCGCCCAAGCCTTGCTTGATGATGCTGCTACCTTTGACGGCCTTGGTCCTGTCCTCGAACGGCTCGAGCATGCCCGAGCTCTGGGGTACTCTGTGACTTTACTCGACCGGGCTGTTGAGCGTGGTCTTCAAGTGATTCAATCCACAGTGGACCATGTCGCAGCAACACCACGGCATCTTTTGTCAAGCGAAGTCATGACCTTGCTTGAACGTCAGGTGCCGCAAACCGCAGGTGCAGTTCGAGGGCTTGCGCGCTGGTCAGTGCAACAGCGTCTGGAGCACCAACTTGGTGAAACTGTGGGCCATGTTGTTATCGATTTGGAACACCTTCTCGAAGACTACGACCGTTCGATCACCATGCTTCGTCGATTGAGAAATGTGCTCGAGCAATTGGTTCGATTAGGTGCCCCTCCAGAGGAAGTGGAAGCCCTGCTCAACAATTGTACCCGCCCAGAAGCACTACCGAGCATTGCTCAGGCAACTCGAAAACTGATCCAAGTCGCATTGGACGACATCTATCTTGAGGCGGACCAAAGGGATGCAGGAGAGGCTGTAGCCTTGGAAGATACGGCTCGGGTGCTCGAGGAACTCATCACACAACTCGATGCCTCTGGCCTTGCGGATGGAGTGCCAAAAGGTATGCTCTGGGAATTCCAGCGAGATGGTCTACTGCCATATGAGCGAGAATCCGTCCCAGCCTCTCAGCGCACCCCTGTCGAGGCCGAAATGGTTGTAACCATGGAATCGTCTCTTGCCGGTGAAGTACCAGTCTCGCTCGATGCAACTCCAGAACATTCATCCTCCAATGAAGATGGCTGGGAATCAATGCCTGTTCCAGTTGATGATGCTGTAGAATCACAGGCTACAACTCAAGTCAATGCCGAGCCAAGTCCAGTCGTCTCGATGGATGGCGAAGGCAGCGATGAACGGGCAGCGTTAGAAGCTGAATTAGCACAACTTGATGCCTCTTGGGAGCACCGAAAAGAACCGGTCGTTGAAGTGAAAGTAGATCCCGCACTTGCGGCATTGGAAGCACGACTCTCAGGCCTAGATCTTTGAGGTGGTTGAATGTCAGAAGATGCAACGACACTGATGGCTCGCGATGAATCACCTGGTCGTGCCTATCCAATGGTTCTCGAGCGGCTTTTGTTTGTTGCTGCTATTGTGGGGTTTGTCGTCCTTCAACCAAGCGCAATGGATGCGATCGATTCTCCATCATGGCTTTCGTTCATTGTGGGTTGGTGTGGCTTACCCATTGGCCTCATGTTGTTGACCGAATTCCTTGGACGCGTTTTGCAACGATTTTGGTAAATTCACAATCAAAGGTCAACGACGTCTTTGGTCGATGCAACTGGGGCCGCTGGGTTTTGACCCCGGATGGTATTGACAAGTCCCCATACCCGTTCCCAAGGCACAAAGAACCTCAACAAGGCCATGATGCTCAAAAACATCAGTGCAGAAATCACCAATCCGTAGGTGAGTGATAATTCAATGGATTCAGAGACTTGTCCAGCCCATTGACTTCCAGTCGAGCCTTCAACGATATCGAGCAGAACGCTGTGGAATCCAAGGGCGACCATTGTTGCAATTCCGGTCAGGCCAAGGAAGCCAAAGGTGTGCTTCAGATGGGTGTTCAGCACATTGTCCATTTGTCGGACATATTCCGGGTCTCGCTTGCACGACTCAGGAAGGCGATACGCATACTCAAGGTATCGAATGACACCATATGAGGACTCTTGGAACACCATGATGAGTACGGCAATCATAATCAAAGCAAACTGTTCATTGGTGACCAACATTAGTCCAAACAGTCCAATGGTCGGTTCGGTAAATTGTGTCTCGACCGTTGTCAATGCATCTCCATACGAACCCAACTGTCCATTGATGAGTGGGAACGCTAGGATAGCGTGTATGCCAAGGAAAAGCAGCGTGAAACCAATTGACCACGCAATCGAACGACGAGAGAGGCCCCAAATCCCACGGGTGCCCATGATGACAGGTAGGAGGTACATGAACAAAATCATCAACGACAAAATCATCAGCAGTGGCCATTCCAGAGTTGATAGTTCTGCTTGATCGGGTAGACGTAGATCAAAACTGGTGAGCATGCCAAAGCCCCACGATACGACCAATCTTCCAATCAACATGACAATCAACGTGATGATAAAACCAAGTTTGATTCGCTGCTGGGTTTTTGGTGTTTGGAAGGCAAGCAGTGCCATGCTTCCACCAAGGGAAAGACCAAGCACAAGTGGAACGGAGAAACGCCCAAGGCCTGAACTGCCTTCACCGGTGAGGAAGTCTCCGATTGGAAGCTGCTGTCCAATCAAGACTTCAATCGTATCAAACAGCATGGTGTGGTCAATCGAGCCAACAACATAGGTGGATACGACTTCGAGGTACATACCGACAAGAGCGACGGTTGCGATGATTTGCAGAGCTAAAATTTGCCATTGCTTTCTCAACAATTTGAGATGAAGCGTTCTCGGACGGTAATCACCACCAACGGTGACGTCTTTTTGGAGGCCAACATCATCTGCCATGCTTAGTACCCCCTTACCTGCATCAATGCTTGAGAAAGGTCCATGTCGGGCATCCAATCAATGACTTGCGCTCCTGAACCAGCGAGTGTGGTGAGTCTGTTTTGACGTTCAAGTTTGAGCACCTCATAGGACATACGTGGGATCCTGCTGACCAAGCGTTCAAAGTCGATGCTCGATGGCGATAAGACGGTCACTTCGTGACCTCGGCCGACCAGATCTCTTACTGCAGCAGGGACGGTCCCATCGCCTTCACACGAGGAGATGATGAACACAGGGCTGCCACGACTGAAGCGGCCACTGAGCGAATTGGTCACGGCTTGCAAGGGCATAGCACCCTTTGGCGAGACCCCGGCAAGGGCGCTCAGGATTTTGAAGTACTGCTTGTCCCCGGTATCTGGTGGAAGGTAGGAGAGCTTTTCATCGAAAATGGCCAGAGCCACAGAGTCTCGTCGTTTGAGGAAGAAGGCAGCAAGGCTAGCCGCCGAAACGGTTCCCATTTCCAGCGGGTTCTTGAGCACGGTTCCGATTCGAGAAATATCCCGACTGTCCAGCAATAAATACAGGTCTGTCACCGCATCTCGACACTTTTCGTTGACCATCAATTCCCCAGTTCGGGCGAACGCCTTCCAATTGATGTTCTTGAACGGGTCGCCGGGGACATATTCGCGAAGTGAGTAAAATTCGGAACCCTGTCCAGGTGTTCGGAGTGTTGTTGCTCCGGTGTACATTTTTGGAGTGCGAGATCGAAGGAACGCTTCCTCGACTTCCTTGATTTGTGGGAAAATCACAATGTCACTGTGGTGATCGACGTACATTTCATCGACACCGAGATTGAAGGTGTTGCGTGAACGGAGCGAAACAGGTCCAATGGAATAGTGGCCTCGTAGGGGGCATCGCAATACATAACGAATTCGAGCACTTTCACCAGGCTTTAGGTTGAGTCGCATCTGATTGAGGCCACTCCGTAATTTCATCTCATGTGGAATGTTATCGTAGACCTCGAGCAACTGTGTGTTCCTATTGGAGCGGTTCGTGACAAGCAATTCGACATACAAGTCATCGCCTTTGTAGAGGTTGTCTGCAGAGAGAGTTCGCTGGACTTCGACTTCACCGTGGCCTGAGATCCATGAATTGACCACAATGAAAGCGACGAATGTCAACCCCAAAATCATCATTTGAAGGTTAGAAATCATCATCCCAATGAGCACCAGAGCAATACCTCCAGTGAATGTGAATGATGCCTTACGTGTCCACATGATTTCACCTCAGGTTCTGCCCCACGCTTTGATTCTCTTGACCACAGCCACGGTTTGTTCTAATGAGTACTTGCTGGGCTCAATAGCGAACTTCGCAAGCACAGGGTCATTGATGAGGGCAACAAGATCCTTTGCTGGCATGGCATGGAACTCTTCACGAGTAAGGCCGTTTTGATTGCGGACCTTCGAAAGGAACACCTGGCGGATTTTCTCGCTCTTTGCGTAGTATGTGTAGCGATTAGCATCACCAAATCCGTAGTAAATGATGCTGAAGACGTGACGCCATGGCTCGGGATCTCGCTTCTTGAGCAGAACGGCTTCAAAGGTCACGAACAGCACTAAGAAAAGCAGGAGCATGGCAAGACCCTCTCCGGTAAAGTACACCAGAAGGAAATAGATGGTGTTGTATGAATCCGCTAGAAGTGCGTTTTGAGGGTGCCTCGATTCATCGAAGATGACCATAGCGGTTGGTGAGGCTTGTCCCTCTTCGCCGGGTTCAGTCGACATCAATGCCTCAGCAATGAAATCCATAGCCCACTTTCGATTGTCATTTTCCGGGATGGTTTTGTTGGTTGGACCATATTCACCTTCGTTGAAGCCTTCGTAGTCATACATGGCGTTGATCAATGCAGACCCGTCGGCCATGAAGACAATTCGACCACCGTCGTTTGGATCGCACGTGCTTCGAGCGCATGCTTCGAAACTGAGGTTGAATTGACCCCACAGGTCGGGAGTTTCAGAATTTTGTTCATTGCCAACCCAAATTTCTCCATCGCCATTCACGTCAACAGTTGCTTCGTTGCTCGTCACGGCTCGAACTGAAATTTCAGGGAGCGCTCCGATCGCTCCTGGAATCAGTTCCAATGCCGTAATATCGTTGAGCAGGACTTGGTATGTGGAATTGTATCGAATCTCTCCAGCCTGCCAGTGATGAGCGCACAGCCCAGCGTCTTCAATCGGCATGGTTTGACCATTGAGGGCAGCACAAGGATGCTCTCCTTCGCCTAAGTTTCCGCTCCATCGGTCGTGGACCGAAAGGGTGCTTGCATCAATGGTGGTGCCGTTCATGCCACACGGGGTTGCTTGAACACACATCCAAATGAAGTTGTAATCCAATTCTGGCACATAGGTCGTGTCATACAATTGGTATCCCGTATATCGAATGCCAAAGGCTTCAGCAATGGTTCCTGCAAACCCGTAATCATCGAGGACCAGGGCTGTACCTCCAGCTTCTACGAATTCCACTATGGCATTGATCTCAGACGGTGAGTATCCATCTTCTGCGGCAATAGTGATGAATCCGTCTTCATCAAATTGTGGCAGTGAAAGGGTGTCGCGCTCAACGCCTGCAACAATGTAGGTCGTATTTCGAGGATCTTCGATATCGGCCAAAAGAAGTGGGCTGCTTACCAGAGAACTCGTTTTGATATCTGCGGCTTTCAAGTCCGCCCTAAACGCAGACATATCGTCCCAGTCGTCATCATATGCAGACAACTGATTGGTGTTTGAAAGGTTAACAAAATTCAGGAGAATGGTCATCAAGAGAAGGGACATCACAAACCAAAAAGCGGCTTGGAGGCCGACCCTTCGGTAGTTGATGTTTCGCTCGCCGAACATTAAATCACCAAGTGGAGCACGATTCCGACATGACGACGGCTTCAAATCGGTTTAGAAGGTTGTTACTGTATGGGAAACAAATGCTCATTCAAATGGTTTCTACTTTTCCTGATAAAACGGCCTTTTTGCCGTTAATTCAGCGCTTTAAGTGGATTTTTGTGGCGATTCGACTTATGTCATCAACAGGAATTTCCATCAAGCCGTCAACCATCGACCAAGGTAATTTCGAAGGGTCGATATCGGTTTCAATCCGAACACGAATTGACATCACGGATCCCGTCGCCGTATCAAAAGCAACATCCTTCAATTCCCCAAGCCGTTCATCCTGACGGCCGACAACATCCCTTCCAATGATGTCCTTTGCGAAAATTGCCACGAATGTTCACTCCTTGTCCATCTTGTGCGAAGAACACGCGCCCCATCAATGCGTCGACGGGTGTGACACGCTCACATCGATTCCATGCCAAAGCTGGTGTCCCGGTTTCGCTTGATGTTTGATAGGCCACTTGTGAGTCGAGTTTCCATCTTCTGGTAGTAATCAAGCATCTCGGGCGTGACTGTGGGCCGTACCCGCTTGATGGCCTCTTCGAAGTGTGTCTTTGTGACTTTCTTCTTCCCTGCACGCATGCAGATGAGTGCGGCTTCGCGACACACTGCTTCGATGTCCGCTCCAGTGAAGCCGTCAAGGCCTCCGATGATGTCCTTCAAAGAGAACTTCGAAAGCGGCATGCCTTCACTGTGAATGGCAAAGATCGATTCGCGTGCCCCGAGGTCCGGCGGTGGCACATGGAGCACTCGCTCGAATCGTCCGCTGCGAAGAAGTGCAGGGTCAATCATTTCAGGGCGGTTGGTCGCAGCAACGATGATGACACCGTCAAGTGATTCAACCCCATCCATGCTTGCGAGGAGTTGATTCACCACTCGGTTGGAGACATCACTTCCAGAACCATCGGAATTCGATGAGCGCATGCTTGCAATGGATTCAAATTCATCAAGGAAAATGATTGCAGGTGAAGACTGCTTTGCTTTCTTGAAAATTTCTCGAATCGCCCTTTCAGACTCACCAACCCACTTGGAAATCAATTCTGGTCCTTTGATGCTGATGAAATTGGCCTGTGCCTCGTTGGCAATGGCCTTCGCTAAGAGTGTCTTTCCAGTTCCTGGTGCTCCAAACAGAACAATACCACGAGGTGGTTTGATTCCAAAGTGCTCAAACAACTCAGGTTTTGTTAACGGCCATTCGACCGATTCCTTGAGGCGATCTTTGACTTCTTCTAAACCACCTACTTCGCCCCATGTAACCTCTGGTATTTCGACATAAATCTCACGAAGCGCAGACGGTTCAACGTCCTTGATGGCTTCTTTGAAGTCGTCCATTCGAACTTCCATCTTTTCGAGTACTTCAGGAGGAATGGTCTCTTCATCGAGTTCGATTTCAGGCAGGTAGCGTCGCAGTGCTTTCATTGCTGCTTCTCGAACCAGTGCCGCAAGATCTGCACCGACAAATCCGTAGGTGTTGTCAAGGACCCAATTGATTTCGAAATCTTCAGAAATTGGCATTTGACGTGTGTGAACATCCATGATTTCCTGTCGGCCTTCACGGTCTGGGACTCCGATCTCAATTTCACGGTCGAATCGACCGGGTCGTCGTAGGGCAGGATCCAGAGCGTCTCGTCGATTGGTCGCTCCGATGACAACAACATTGTCTCGCCCTTGCATGCCGTCCATGAGGGTAAGCATTTGGGCGACGACTCTGCGCTCCACTTCACCGCTGACATCCTCACGCTTCGGACAGATGGAATCAATCTCATCGATGAACACAATCGCTGGTGAGTTTTCAGCAGCTTCATCGAAAATCTCTCGGAGTTGTTTTTCTGATTCGCCGTAATACTTTGAGATGATTTCAGGCCCGTTGATTGATTTGAAGTGGGCATTCACTTCAGTAGCAACGGCTTTGGCAATCATGGTTTTTCCTGTGCCGGGAGGTCCATGGAGCAGGACCCCCTTTGGCGGATCAATTCCGAGGCGTCGGAACAATTCTGGATGCTTAAGTGGCAGTTCAATCATTTCTCGAACTTTTTGCAGTTGTTGGCCAATGCCCCCGACATCTTCGTAGGTGATGCCTTCGGATTGTCCAGCATCTTCATCGTCAACGGTTTCGTCTTTGATCACGATGTCCGTGTCATTTGTCACTTTGACAATGCCTTTCGGCACGGTGCTGACAACGGCGAACGGAAGGGCTTCGGCAAACAAGGTCATGCCCGGAATGAAAATTCGGTCACCTTGGACGACAGGCCGCTTTGAGAGTCCACGGCGTGCAAAGCCTTCGATCCCTGGACCAAACTTCACTTTCTGTTTGTTGGCCATGACCGGCGAGAGCACAAGCTTGGTGCACTCTTTTGCTTCAACCTTGGAAACAGTGACGCGGTCACCGAGGCTGACACCAGCATTCTTTCGAATGATCCCGTCGACACGAATAATTTCCATTTTCGTGTCTTCGGGTCGGCTTCGCCAATAGATTGCAGCAGTCGAGCGTTTCTCACCTTTGATCTCTACGATGTCACCAGGTTTCAAACCGAGGTCGTTTTCTCCCGAAATCCGTGCTCGACCATGTCCGACATCGGAGGGAATCGCTTTTGCTACCCGCAAGGACATTGTGTTTTCATCATCAGCCATATTTCCACTTCCGAGAAGGAATCCGTCGAGATGATTTAAACCTCTAACAGTGCCCTTCCTCTCCCTCTTCATGCCGACCCCCTTTTAACCTAATGTCGATTTTCTATGGTTCATGACGTGTGAAGAGTCACCGTACGCCTCCATCACTTTCAAGAAGGGCCTTTTCCTCGGCGGGGCATGGTTCATGTTTTAGAAACAGGTCTCGAGTTCATACCCCACGACAATCCAAACGGCAAACCCGCTGTTCGCGGTTACAATATCATCAACGGCCACTTGACCCTTGCAAGCGATGGTTCGACCTTTTCTTCCATCAACCCGGCGATCCTCAACGATACGCTTGGGCATTTCCCGCTTTCCACCAAGGAAGATGTCAATGCTGCTTTGGACGCAGCCCATGCTGCCTTCCCCGGATGGGCGGCAACACCCGCTCCAACCCGTGGCCAAATCATTGGAAACATGGGCCGTTTACTCATGGAACACAAAGATGCAATCGTTGCTCTTGAAACCCGTGAAATTGGTAAGACTTTGAAGGAAGCTGCTGGATCTGTCCAAGAAGCCATCGACACCTGCCTCTTTTTCCAATCTGAAGGCCGACGTTTGTACGGTCAAACCGTCAATTCTGAATTGCCCGACAAAGAACTGTTCACCTACCGACGGCCACTGGGTGTTTGTGGCATCATCAATGCGTGTAATTTCCCTGCAGCAGTGCCATTCTGGAAGATGATTCCAGCCATCATGTGTGGAAACACCTGTGTTTGGAAGAGTCCGCAAGATGCCCCTCTTCTTTCGTTTGCTCTTGCCCGAATCATGCACGAAGCAGGATTGCCAAATGGTGTCATCAACCTTGTTCATGGCAAGGGTAGCGGCGCTGGACAACACCTTGTCGACGCTGTTGATGAAGGGCGCGTCAACAAGATTTCGTTCACCGGTTCGACTGAAGTCGGAAAGATGATCGGCGAAGTCTGTGGCCGAAACCTTGTGTCCTGTTCTCTTGAATTAGGAGGCAAGAACCCTCTTGTTGTCATGCCATCTGCAAATCTTGACAATGCTGTCGAGGGTGCATACTGGGGTGCCTTTGGAACCGCAGGTCAACGCTGTACATCTCTTGGAAACCTCATTCTTCACGAAGATGTCTATGATGAATTCATGACCAAATTCATGGCGAAAGTCGAGGCGACACGGATTGGTGATTCACTGGTCCACGACGGTGTTCTCTACGGCCCAATGTTGTCAGAGAAGTACGCCAAAGATTTCCTACAAGCTGTCGAAATGTGCAAGAAATCTGGAGCAACCATGATTCACGGCGAAGGACGTGTTACGAACGACAACAAACCCACGAACTTCCTGAGCAATGCCGATGATGGCGTCTACATGTGGCCACACGTCTTTACCGATGTCACTGAAGACATGGAGTGCTTCCACGAAGAAGTCTTTGGCCCTGCAGTCACCATCTGCAAAGCCAAGGATTTCGAACATGCACTTCATTTGGCAAACGCAAGCCCATACGGTCTTTCCTCTGCCATTTACACCAACGATCGACTCGAAGCATACCGCTACAAGACTGGCATCAAGGCTGGAATGACAGGAATTAACAACTCAACGACTGGCGCTGAGGCTCACCTTCCGTTTGGCGGTGTCAAGGGCAGCGGCAACGGTACACGGGAATCCGGTATTTGGGTGATTGAAGCCTATTCATATTGGCACGCAGTCAATGATGAACTGTCTGGTAAACTTCAACTTGCTCAGATGGATGTTGATGAGGTCGAAATGGCTGAAGCCGACGTGGATTGGACTGAATTGGCTTGAGGTTGAACACCGTCTTTTTGACGGAAAAAAACCATACTTCAAATATGAATAGACTCGCTTGGTGATTGCTGTCTAGGTGGAATATCGTATGTCGTCAAGTTTCTTGTTGGTTGAAAATGGAGAGTCCTCCCTCTCCGAACGCCTCGAGGATGCTTACCTGCATTGCGAATCTGTCGCCCGGGCAGCCTCCAGCTCCTTCTTCCGTTCTTTCCGCCACCTTCCTGAGCAAAAGCGGAAGTCAGTCAATGCGCTGTATGCCTTCTGCCGTCGAGTCGATGATATTGTTGATGGTGATTGGCTACCACAAGCAAACCTCTCAAATTTAGATCAGCGGACCTCTGAACGATTGGCTGAACTTCTCGAGCAACGAGAAGCCAATCCTATTTACTCACAAAAAGAGCATCATCAACGATTGCGCGCCCTCATGATGTTCAGGGAACGCTTGGACGGTATCGTGCAGGGTGAACCAATGTCTGAACCGATGTTCGTCGCTCTTGCCGATACACTTCAACGCTATCCAATTGAAGTCGACCACCTCCATGAACTCATCAACGGCATGGAAGACGACTTGTTCGAAACAAATTATGCCCGATTCGAAGACTTGCGACGATATTGCTACCGTGTTGCCTCAACCGTCGGTCTTTGCCTCATTGAAATCTATGGCTACAGTGACCCAAACGCTCGTCGCCATGCGGTGGAGATGGGGCTCTTTTTGCAGCTGGTCAACGTTCTTCGAGACATTCAAGAAGACTTGCAACGGAATCGAATTTATCTACCAACCGAAGAACTTGCCAAATTCGGCCTTTCCCATGATGATTTAACCGATCCAACATTGGCAAATCGCCCAGGGTGGCAGAACTTTATGCGCCATTACATCGATCATGTGGTGACCAACCGCAACAATGCATTGGGACTGCTGCCACTGCTCGACAAAGATGCACGCAGGTCCCCACGACTGATGTGCACCGCTTACAACGCTATTCTCAAAGAAGCCATTCGAAGAAATGGGGACGTGCTCAGTCGACGTCTCACACTCAATTTCTATCGAAAGATGCAGGTTGCACTCTCAACCTTGTTCACACCAAGTCTTGATTGAGGCGCACCGTGCCTATCTGCTGAACTAACGCCAAATTCCAAGCGTGTCTCGCAACGCAGGTTCGAGCGTCGAGTGTTCAAATCGGTAGCCAATCTCTTGCAGGCGCCCCGGTACAACCCTGGTGCTGTCTGTGGTAAGTGTGACACCCATTTTGCCAAAGAGAATCCAAATGCCAAAGGGTGGCGTTGGTATGAATGCGGGCCTCCTGAGGACCTTGCCCAACACCTTTGCGAATTTTTTCTGTTGTACGATCCCGGGTGAGACAAGATTGTATGCACCTTCACATGATTCAGTCATGAGAAGATGGTGCATGGCATAGACTTCATCGTCCATTGAAATCCATGACAGCCATTGCCGCCCTCGTCCAATAGGGCCTCCTGCGCCAAGTTTGGCCGGGAGGAGCATTTTGCCAAGCCCGCCTCCGGTTGCATCGAGGACAATTCCTGCTGTTCGAGCGTGAATGGTGCGGATACCTGCGTCCTTGGCTGGCTGAGCTGAGGCTTCCCAAGCAAGACAGGTTTCCGTGAGGTATCCTTCGCCTGCATCGGAGGATTCTGAAAGTTCCTCATCACCACGATTTCCATAGTATCCTATAGCACTCGCCACAAGGAAGACCTCTGGTTTTTGATCCAATCCAGCAAGTGTTTTTGCTAACAGCCCAGTGCTTTCTGTTCGACTGGTCTGAATGATTTTCATCCGCTTCTTACTCCAACGCTTATCGCCTATGCCTGCGCCACCCAAATGGATGACAGCATCGAAGCCTTCCAAAGCTGCAGCATCCAGTGTGCCGTTTTTTGGATCCCATTGAATTTCTTGCGCCCCCTTGGTTGGCGTCCTCCGTACGAGCCTCCAAACTTCGTGGTTTCCAGTGTCAAGGAAGGCTACAAGTTGCCTACCAATAAGACCCGATGATCCTGCGATGAGAATTTTCTTGCGCGCTACATGACGGAATTCTTTGTGACGTTGGATGTCACGGGTCAGTCGAATCCCTCTTGCGTTGAACATCCGATCGATTCTTTTGCGAACGCTACGCCCGGCGACCAATGACCCAAGAGCACCGAGAGGTACGCTGTATTCTACACGGTCTTCGATTCGGCATGTACCATCTTCATTGCTGAGGAAGGCGTGGACGTGTGACCACGATTTGAAAGGGCCTTTGATCATGTCATCAGCAAATGCATGTGGTGGATTGTAGCCCTTGTGTCTTGCAATCCATTGCAGTTTGATAGGACCCATCGGAAATCGGAAAATGCGTTCTGAACCATTCTCTAATGTAGGATCTGCTCGGACCTCTTCGACCTGTTCCCATGGCGGCATCAGACGGCGAAATGAACCTTTTCGCTCATGCCAAGCGAATGTGGTTTCAATGTCATCAGGAACTTGAGTCACGTGTGTGTATTCCATGCCATCGCCTCATCATCGGTGTCCAAACTCTTGAAGGTAAGGTTTGAGGTCAAATTTGCGTCGCGTATTCTCGGACGACATGTATCGGATTTTTCCAAAGATGGCACGCTCTGGGCCCCAAGCTCTGTCATGGCGACCCAGCACCCAGAAGATCCCCGTGTAGGAATTAGGGTCGCGTCCATCCAAAGCATAGGTGTCGTTCAATTCAATCATCCATTCAGCAGCTTCTTCTGGAGAGGAGGCCCATTCAAGGATACGCTTGCCCCATAACATTCGCAAATAATTGTGAATGATGCCTTTTCGGACAAGTTGGCGCTGTGCAGCATTCCATATCTCATCATGGGTGTCGGCTTCCCGAATTTGTTCGAGCGTGTAGGTTGTTCGCTCGTCATCAGCGTGCTCTGAAAGTGTAATTTTGGCCCATTCTGGCAAGGATGCGTAGTGATTGTGTTCTGGATTATGGAATGCATTATTGAAACCAAGTTCCCGCCAGGTAATGATTTGGTCGAGGAAGGCTTCAACAGGTTCTGGCAAGCCCCACCATCCTGCTCTAGCACCTCGACGAGGTGCGTTAATCAAATCAGGCATCCACCCATTTGCATCGAGAATTCTTCGAACAACTTCGATGGTCGACAAGTGTCCAAAATGGAACCAAGGGGACAGACCACTTGTTGCAGGGTTTTTGACTTGATTACGATCTTCATGGTACCGGTTCAATCGGTTGGAAAGAAATTCCCTTAGCATACGAACTGCCGTGTCACGTCCACCTTGGACGTTGGCCACGGGGGGAATGCTATGGTCGATGTCGAGTGTTGACAATGCATCTTTTCCAGACGAGCCCTGCTCTCCAGCCCTCCAGAGCCATTCGAAAGGCGTCACACCAAGTTTCGAATTTTTGACAATTTCATTGAAGCGTTCATCATCCATCCACAAGGAGTGGCCTGGCTGGACTGGGTTATGAGCTGGCCACGTTTCCATGCAGTCAACAAATTTCTCATGAACAAACCGCCTAAATCCGTGTGCAGTTGGGTAGGCACGTTCTGTCCATGACATCGGGAAGACTCCATTTGAATCCACAACCATGAACCTAAGCGGCAATGATTTGGATGCGCTTTCTACAGCCTTGCGTGGAAAGTATGTGGGGAATTCATCGCTGATGACCATCATTGCATTTTGGGCGAGTTCGTGAAGTTTCCCAATGTGCCCTGAGAGGGGAGTTTCTACCCATGGAACGTATCGAATGTTATTTTCCTTGAAGACACGGATATTGTCAAGCATGCCTTGGACCATGAAAGCGGTAATTCGATCGTTAGCGAATTTATGGCGGGTTGAGATTTCTTCAAGCACCAACAACGGAACACCTCGTTGAGTGGCTACGTGGGCCGCGTATTCGAGTGTTGCATTGGTGTGGAACCTCCGATTTGCAATCATCCAGTAAAGGATGTATTCACCTTTCTCATTGATGGGCTTGGTGTTGAGCGCTCTGGCTCGCTCGTGCAGGCGTTGATTCATGAGATCCCACCTCGTGAATGAGGAAGGGTGTGCAACACATATGGATGGCCCCGCTCAGCTTCATAATCATTTGAACTTAAGATGTGTTTTGAGTTGACAGCATTCGCTGCCATGGCATGCATTGCATCGCTGATCCAGTTAAGTTGAGAAAACTGGTTGGCAGGGACAAAGACGGCTTCGGAGACTTCGTCATTTGGTTGAGGTTCAGCAGATGGCTCAATGTCAACAAGGTACGCAATGAAAATGGCAGGCATGCCATCAAGCAATCGTTCCCGTACGGATTGGATTCCGCGAACAACACCATCAACGCCGCATTCTTCTTTGAGTTCTCTCAGGGCGGCGTTGCGGGGTAATTCACCCTCATCGACATACCCTTTGGGCAGGCCCCAGCGACCTTCATAGCGGCCATGGAGCTCTCTCACTAGCAAGATTGAGCGAGCTCTGCGGACGATTGCCGCAACCCCCACATCACAATCTACGCTGTGCATATTCAGTATTCATTGGAGTATGCGTATAAAGGGCTGTTTTGGGTCTTGTTAGAAAAAAAACAGGACATTATAACCTCAACTTCGTAACCACAGTCCATGTCAGAGCACATCGAGCCCGCTGCCGAAATCAAAGCAGATGCCAACCTACCGACTGAACACGGAAACTTCCGAATGAGGGTATTCGTTGACGATCAAGGTGCTGAACACTCAGTTCTCTCCGTTGGTCTTGACCACCCAGAGATTACCCCAATTGTTCGTATTCACTCAGAATGTCTTACAGGAGACGCCTTTGGATCTCTAAAGTGTGACTGTGGTCCGCAATTGCAAGCATCAATGGCCCGCATCCAAGAACATGGTCATGGGGCGATTCTCTACATGCGCCAGGAAGGACGAGGGATTGGCCTCGAAGCCAAAATCAAGGCATATGCACTACAGGACCGAGGTCTTGACACCCTTGATGCAAATCTAGCGCTTGGCCTACCAGCGGACGCACGTGAGTACTCCTTTTGCGCTGAGATGCTTCGTCATGTTGGGGTTTCTAAGGTCAATTTGATGACCAATAATCCTCTGAAAATTCGAGGATTGCGTACCAATGGAATCAAGGTTGCAGAGCGAGTTCCTCACTTGGCAGGGCGATGTGAGTTGAACGACCACTACCTTTCCACCAAGCAGCAGCGTATGGGTCATTTGATTCCCGAAGGGGCTTGAATCCACTCAAATTATAAACAGTGAATTTGAGGGGAAGGTATGGCAAACAAACTTCACGGAGAACGCGCACCAGAGTTCACCCTTCCCTCCTCAAGCGGCGAAACATTTTCGCTCTCCGATTTTGACGGCAAGTGGAAGGTGGTGTTCTTCTATGCAAAGGACGGCTCTCCCACATGCAAGCGGGGTTGTTTGACATTCAAGGAGCAATATGACCTGTTTCAATCCCTCACGCCGCCTGTTGAAGTCATCGGTATTAGTCAAGACTCAGTTGAAGATCACCGTCGATTCAAGGAAGAATTGAATCTTCCATTTCCTTTGTTGAGCGACCCTGAGCGACTCGTGGCAGATGCCTTCGGAGTGCCGGTGTTCTTGGGCCGTTTCCCGGCAAAGTCATCTTTTTTGATTGGACCAGATCGAACAGTCCATTACACATACGACTGGCTCTTTCGTCCTCGCCGACACGTGGCACGAATTCTTGACGCTTTCAGCGAGCTTTCTTCTGGGGGCACAATGAAATGAATTGGTTCGAATTGTTCGAAGATGCCGGTTTGTCTGAAAGGGAAGCACGATCGCTGGTGATTCTTTCCTCCTCGAAAGAGCTCAAAGCAAGTGAATTAGCCAAAGAACTCGGTACAAACCGCCTCGACGCATACAATTCTCTTTCACGACTGACAGAAATTGGCTTGGTCTCTGTGACAGCCGACCGGCCAATGCGTTTTTCTTGTTCATCATTGCCAGTGTTGTTCAAGCGATTGCTCAACGAACAGCGCGAGCGAATCGAACGGACGTCCAAAGCCTTCGATGCCATCATGTCAGGTGCAACCGCTGACTACGAAGAAAGCGGTGAAGAGAATGCCGAAGACACCAACGCAAAATTTGCAGTCCTCAAAGGCAGAGAACACATTCACAAGCGAATTGGTGAATTCGCTTCGCAAGCAGAAGAACGCCTTGTTTTACTCCTTGGACGATTTGGAATTCTCCATCTTTGCCGCTCGGTTGGTCTTGAAGAAGTGAACTCTGCTGCGGAACGAGGAGTAATCATCACTGTACTCGCACAATTGGACCGTCGAACAGTTCGATTTTATGACCAACTTCATGATTCAATTTCAGTACGGCACTCTGATGAAGTGAGTTCGTTAGGTGTCCTACAAGATAACAGCAACGTGATTCAGTTTCTCCATGTTGAAGAAAACCCAGTCGGCCGCGGCAGAGATGATGCAGCACTTGTTGTGAATTCAGATGTCTTTGCCGCCTCACACAGTGATTTCGTGAATGCTATTTGGACAAAAGCCATCGATATCGAGGCGGCTAAGAAAAGATTCACCGAAGAACGAATTGTTGATCCTCTTCGCCTGACCGTAGGGCAGGGGTCGTTCCTCGAACAGTTCAGGCAAGCGCTCAAGGTAAGCGAAGATTTGCCTGTTGATGATGTACCGTTCAATCCGGAATCATTCTTGGCATCAAGCAGTGAGATCAACCAAGCGAGGGCAGCATTGCAAGACGGACGAATGAGCAGTTTGCATGAACTGGGGATCGATCTTGCGACGATGCTGCGACAAGTTGGTCAACGTATTGGAGAAGAACTCACCTTCAGCCTTCGAAAAATTGAGGGCCACGTAGAATTCTTGAACGAACTAATGGATTGGTGGGAACATGCAGGACTTGGTGAATTGGATTACAACGCCGACCCCTTCTTCCACATCATCGTCAATCTTGCACACCCTGAAACTGAAGGTGACGATGTTCTTCCACTTTGGCAACTTGATGATGGAATCATCGAAGGCGCTCTGCTTGCCCGCTACCCCGAAAATGGTAATGTTCGGATTCGAAGAGAGCCAGAAGGGGAGGGTTCATGGCGATATACCCTCATTTTCATCGATGAAACCGATGAAGAATTGTTAGAATGAAAACATCTCTTGATAAGCCCAACGGCTGAGTCATTTGTATGAGGATGCTGACGTTCTTCCGCTTTATGCGGCAGATTCTAAGAAAAAAGCCAGCAGACTTGGACTGGATTCAACGGCAGGGACTGATCGCAGTCAAACTTGCCCAAATCTTTGCCCTCCGCCCAGATTTGCTGGGTGTGGAAAAGGCACGTCAACTTCAACAACTCTACCAACATGCAGCTTCAATTGCCTCCGAAAATCTTCACGAAACCATCGCCAAGAAAGCACCTCAGGGTTTCATGGAGGCATTCGAATCAATCGATGATGAACCACTTGCAGCAGCCTCAGTTGGCCAAGTCCACAGGGGACGGCTCAAGACTGGAGAAGAAGTTGTCATCAAATTCATCAAACAAACAAATGCTGTCGAATTCAAAAAAGAAGTCGTACGAATGCGTCGCTGGCTCAGAATCTTCTTGATCTTCGCACCTAAACTTCGCAAAGTCGGTAACCCCATGGCATTGATCAACCACGTTGCGGACTACACACTTCGAGAGCTCGACCTCCGAAATGAAATCAAGGGCGCACAAGAACTCGCTGAGATCAAACATTCACTCGATGGTACCTTCCAAATGGATCTGCTACGATTTCCGACATACTATCCTGAATTGTCAAATCAAGACATCCTCGTCTCTGAGTTTGTTGAAGGTATGTCTCTTGAGGAAGGCATCGAAGAAAAGGCTCTCACATGGGATTTCCTTCTCCAATTTTTCAGAATCCACGGCGCTTACTTATTTGGAATCGGAACTTTTCATGGAGACTTGCATCCAGGGAATTGTATCGTCGATGACGATGGACGGTTTGTGTTCATCGATAATGGAGCGATTTGCCACGCGCCAAAGGAGGTAGCTCACGCCCTCTTTCACTTCTTTGACCACCTCTCCCGCAAAGAGATGCAGGAGGCATTCGATGCCCTTCTCACCATGACTGAGGTCAACCCAACACCAAAGAAATTGGCCAAATATTATGCCACAATGACCGAAATCTACACTGATTTCGAGAAGAAACCTGTTGGTGAACAAAGTTTGACTCGCATAATGATGGGCACTGTCAAAGCGGCCGTCGAACATGCTGGAGCAACATTTGGAGAAGAGGCATTCCCAATCATTCGTGCTTTGATGTACCTCGATGGTCTTGTGATTCGCACGCATCCCGATGCATTGCTGATTCAATCCATGGGTCCATTTTTGGAAGAATTCAAGACAAAATTGGGAATTTGAGGTGAACATGTGGCAGCGATTGCAATTGTTGGTGCGGGGCTTTCAGGTCTGAGATGCGCCACATTGTTGCAGGCTGCGGGCCACGATGTCTCCGTCTATGAACGCTCAAGTTCGATTGGCGGGCGAATGAGGACCGACAACGTCGATGGTTTTCTGCTCGATCATGGCTTTCACGTTATGCAGACGGCTTACCCTACTTCAGAACGGGCTTTTGACTTCAATGCCATGGGCGCCAAAGCCTTCGAACCGGGTGCCATTATTGTTCAACAACGAAAAAACAAGGCGAAATTTTGGCGCATGGCCGATCCGTTTCGTCGCCCAATTCAGGGCGTGATGAGTGGGCTCAACCGTTTTGCATCTCCACTTGATCTGCTGCGTGTCGCTCGACTACGGTTTTCGGTGCGCCGTGGTGGAGCCGAGCGAGTCTTTGGCGGCGAGAACCATGATGCACGCCATTTCCTCGAGCGTTCAGGATTCACAAGTTCAATGATCGACCGTTTTTTCCACCCACTCTTCTCCGGAATCTTTCTCGAGGATGATTTACGAACCAATGAAAGGATGTTCCGATTTGTATTTCGAATGATGTCTAAAGGGGACATGGTCCTGCCCAAAGATGGAATCATTGCAGCTCCAAATCAACTCGCAGAGCGCTTAGGCTCTGAACGGATTCATCTTAATTGTCATGTGAATATTGTCGATCAAACCACGATTGAAATTGATGGCGAACCCGCCTCCTTTGACGCAGTCATTCGTGCATTTAACACGCAGCAGCATTTGGAAAAGCGCCATGTTTGGACGCTCCACTTCGATGCAGAATCCTCGCCTCTCGCGAGCCAACATGTGCTCCTCAACGGGGATGTTAAACTCAACAATGGATTAATTGCCCATCTTGCAGTTCCCTCCGATATACAACCAACCTATGCACCACCTGGGCGTTCGCTTGTTACAGTCACAGTCGTTGGGGAGCGAGCCGATGCTGCAGGGTACACAGACGCTGCGGCCGTCGAAGCGGGTGTGAGAAAAGAACTTGCCCAGTGGTTCCCCTCCTCCTCACCTGAATGGCGCCTTCTCGCCACTCAACATATCGAACATGCTTTGCCCGAAGTTGGGTCAGATTGTATCCTTGAGTCTGCACCCAGAATCAACGGGTTTGAATGCGGAGACCATACCCTTCATGGTAGTGTTGAGGGAGCGCTCCAATCTGCAGAGTCGGTAGCGAAAGCCGTTGATGCTTACATCCGAGGTTGAGTTGATGTACAGTTTGAATGAAACCACCTGTTCGAGGGGTTTTGGCCACAAGATTCTCTCAGAGTCTAATGCTGTCGATGCTTGGGTGTGGTTGGCTTATGACCAACTAAATCTCGAATTGATTCGAGAGATTGAACAGCGCATTGGAACGGTTGGCCTTGTGTTCATTGAGTCTGAGATGAAAGGGCGTTCTCGACCCTATCACAAGCAAAAGTTGGCACTCTTGCTCTCCAATCAACGTCACTTCAGTCTAGAGGCTCAAGCCCAAGGCTATGCCGTTCAATACATCGTTACCAAGGGAAACTATGCTGGAGTCATCGAAGCACTTGCAGAACCACAACGCCCAATTCACAGCATCGAAGCTGCTGAATATTCAATGAGAGTAGAACTTGGACCATTAATTGATTCAGGCCACCTTGTCCTGCACCCACACCGTGGATGGTTGACCCCGCGCGATTGGTTTGTCGAAGCAGTAGGAACAACGCCACCTTTCCGAATGGATCGATTTTATCGAAAGGTTCGAACATCCACTGGATGGCTCATGGAGAACGGGCAGCCCGTGGGGGGAAAATACAGCTTTGATGAAGAAAATCGCAAACCATGGAAGGGTGAACCAACCGCTCCCCGTGTACCAGTGTTCGAACCTGATGAGATTGATGCTGAAGTCGAAGAACTCGTCAATCGAGTTTTCCACGATCATCCGGGTTCAATCGATGTTCACCAAATCCCAACCACATCTGCTGATGTGAGTCGAATGCTTGATTTTGCTCGACGATGCCTCATGCATTTTGGAACCTATGAAGATGCAATGTCGACCGATAGTCGCGGCTTGTTTCATACACGCCTTGCCTCTTTGCTAAATCTTCACAGAATCATGCCTCGAACTGCAATTCAACTTGCCCTTGAGAGCGACGCCCAACTCAACAACATTGAGGGGTTTGTGCGTCAACTTATCTGGCGCGAGTATGTTCATCACATACACGAAGTGACCGATGGCTTCCGGAGCTTGGAAATCAACCGGTCCATGTCACGAAGGGACGCGAATTGGTATGAATCTGCGCCACTTGATTCAGAACCTCATCCGAATCATCTCGAGCAAACCTACCCACTGCCACAGGCGTTCTGGGGCCAGAAAAGTGGTCTTGCCTGTTTGGATGAATCAGTAAGTTCGGTGATGGATGAAGGTTGGACACATCACATTCCAAGGCTGATGGTGCTGAGTAATATTGCCCATCTGCTTGATGTTCATCCACGAGAACTCACCGATTGGTTCCATGTTGCCTTCATTGATGCCTACGATTGGGTTGTTGAACCCAATGTGCTCGGGATGGGGACCTTTGCACTCGGATCTGCGATGATGACAAAACCATATGTTGCAGGATCTGCATACATTAACCGAATGAGCAATCACTGCAAAAGTTGTGATTTTCATCCGAAAAAAACATGCCCAATTGGGCGACTCTACTGGGCTTACCTCAATCGCCACTCGCTTGCATTTTCGGGTAATCATCGCCTTTCGATGGCAATGAGAAATGTGGCAAAGCGCAGTGAAGAGATGAAACGGGTCGATCACCAAACCTTTGTTCGAGTTCAAGAGGCACTTGCCAACGGTCAAACCCTTCGTCCTAGTGAGCAATAACTCAACGGTGAGCCATTTGGCAATGAGGGCAGTGATCAAGACGACGCCCTCCATAGCGAAGACGAACAATCAACGTGCTGCATTGTAAGCAGGGGCGCTCATTCCGGCAAAAGGCGTAGTGGCGCCATGTTCTGCGTGGCTCTCCCCTTTGTTTACCCGCAGCAGCGACGTCTTTTGGAACGGTAACACCTCCAGTTTCATAGGCTTGTACGGTGACCCTCTTGATGCATTGAGCCCAAGTTTGAAGTTTCTCCTCTGAGAGATCGCATGGTCTGTCATCAGGATGAACACCTGCCATGAAGAGAATTTCCGAGCGTAGGTAATTTCCCAATCCTGCAAAGCTTCTCTGGTCAAGCATCAAGGTCGCCGCCTTCTTTCGGAAACACTTCTTGGATTTGAGTTGAGAAAGGAGCACCTCTACAGTTACGCCTTCATCCAACACATCGGGGCCAAGGCGGGCTAAAAATGAGTGAAGAGGTTCTTCTGCAGTCGGTATGAGATCGATATCCGTTGCTGACCAGAGACGCACAGCGTGCTTATCCGTGCACAATTCAGCACGCAGTGTGCGCCTCATTCGTGGCTCAGTTGTTCTCAAGTGGACCGTCCATCTGCCGTACAATTGGTTATGACTGTACATTGTCCAACCATTCTCAAAACGAATCAGCATGGCTTTGGCTTGGCTTGTGACATCGATAACAATTTGATGTTCAATCAAATGCTCTCGGCCAAGAAAAGTCGTGTAAGGAAGTTTGGTTTCTACGAGTCTTTTACCAATCAGTGCCTTGCCCAACCGGTCTGCCGCACGACGTATTTCAGGCCCCTCTGGCATTAGTTTTCAATCAATCATTCTGCGTATCAAGATATGTATTTGTGACCGATGAAGACAAGTGCAACCACCCTTACCGGCCATCATGGCGCATGAGGTGGTAATGCTTGGAACTGGCAACGCCTTCCTTCCTTATGGCCGGTATCATTCATTCGCTATGATTGACAAAAAACACATTATTGATTGTCCTCCAACAGCACTTGCAAGCCTTCGACGTGAAGGCCAATCAGTGAGTGAGATCGAAACAATTTTCATCACACATGTCCATGGTGACCATGTGTTTGGTTTTCCCTTTCTCCTTCTCGAACGCCGGTACATCTCTGATCGAGCGAATGAAAAGCCACTCACAGTGGTTGCTGCACCAGGCGTGAAGGCACGTTTGAAGCAATTGTGTGATCTGGCCTATCCTGGAAGTTTGGAGGAATCCTTTGAGCGAATACAATGGCGGGAAAGTGCCGCCGGTCAACTGGGGTGTGGATTGACTTGGGATCGCTTTGCTGTCTATCATGATGAATCTGTAGATCCTTATGGGTACCATTTCGATAAGGGAAAAGAAGGAAGTTTTGTACATAGCGGCGATTCTGGACCCTGTGATTCATTGTATGAGGAAATAGCTCAATCAAGTATGACGATCCTCGAGATGGGATTACCGGAATGGGTGGATTCTGATACCCATCACAAACCTTCGGATGTCGAAAGCATCGCCATGAAACATTCAGATGTTGAGTTCATTATCACGCACACCTATGTGGACACACCAGGTTCAGGTCGAACGCCAACGGTCACAGATGCATATCCAAATCACCCATCGAATGTGAATCATGCCGAGGATGGTTTGCGAGTCGTTCGGGAAGGATCAATTTGGTCGGTGCAAAAAATTGAAGAATAAAATTTCCTTTCCGGAAAATGACAAATTTCTGTTCTTTCAATGAGTTATTTTTACATTTTTAACTTAAATGTCCTTCTCCTTTATATTCTCAAAGGTCAATGCGAATACTCGTCAATTTAGCCAAAGCGATTTGTTCGAGTGGACATGCTTATGAGGGGGACTCGGACTCACGCACATTATCGCGCATCTGCCATTCCGGCGGATTCACGAACGCATAGGAAAACTGAGGTACGACCATGTCTGGAAACATCTTCGATGACTTCCTTTCACGAAAAACTCTGTTCGTTGACAAAGAGGTCCTTCGTCATGACTTCCGCCCGAAAAAACTCCCTCACCGACAAAGTGAAATTGAGAAGTTGACCTTCAATCTGGTTGAAGCCCTCAACGGCCACATCCCATCGAACATGACCCTTTACGGCGTGACTGGTGCAGGTAAGACTGCGGTCACTTCCTATGTCTGTGATGAACTTGAAGCAAAGGGGAGAGAAATCAATCGACCAGTGCAGACCATTATGGTCAACTGTCGACAAATCGATACTCAGTACAGAGTTTTGAGCCATCTTGGAAATTCCTTGCTCGAATCACATGAAATCGATGAAATCCCCTTCACCGGCTGGCCAACTGACCGTGTCTTTGGTGAACTCGTTCGAAGAATGGATAACAGAGGCGGAGTCTTTGTGATTATTCTCGATGAAATTGACCATCTGGTTCGGAAAGCTGGAGACGACCTGTTGTACAACCTAACGAGCATCAACGCATCGCTAAAATCAGCCCGAGCTTGTGTGATCGGAATTTCGAACGATCTCAAATTCACAGACTTCCTCGACCCTCGTGTACGCTCTCGCCTCGGTCAATCAGATGTTGTATTCAACCCCTATGACGCTATGCAACTCCAAAACATCCTCCGCCAACGCGCTGAAGGTGCCCTCGTTGAAGGTGCATTGGAGGACAGCGTGATTGCCCTCTGTGCTGCAATCGCCGCTCAAGAACATGGTGACGCTCGATGCGCTCTCGACCTGCTGCGTGTATCGACAGAAAAAGCAGAGCAATCTGGAGATGAATGTGTGACTCAATCCCACGTGCGTATGGCTCAACATCAACTCGAAGCCGATCAGATGCACCCCGTGCTCGCTTCATTGCCAAGCCAACAGAAATTGGTTCTTGCCGCCATCCTTCTCAATGAGCGAAATGGGTTGAGAAACATTCAGACAGGTGAAGTCTACGATGTGTACACCCAGGCTTGTCGATATGTCAGGCAAAATCCATTGACACAACGCCGTGTCTCTGGATTAATCTCTAATTTGGATATGCTAGGTCTCATCACAGCAAGAACCGTTTCACGCGGAAGGTATGGGCGTACAAAAGAAATCAATTCATGCATACCTCAAAACATTGATGCTGAAGGAATTATGGTCGAATCCGAATCGCAAATGAAAGAAGTGTTTGAACGACCATATCGACATCAATCTCGGCTATGAGGTTAGGATGATTCATCGTCGTGTTGATTCGGTGTGCTTATATCCAAAAGGTAGGTGGCGCAGTCTATGAGCAAAGATGAGAACGACGGTTCGAGCAACCTCATCACAGCAATAATGAATCCTTCCAAGGGTGTTTCCCAATGGTTCATCGCCCTTGGATTGTGGGGCATTGTGCTTGCAATTCTCAACATCATGGGACAGGCTCACCCAACATATCACTGGTCATGGGGAGGACTTTTTACCTTCGAAACAACGAATGCTGCCTATGAACTCAAACAAGAAAGTGGTATGCAAATCGTTGCATCAGACTTTGTGTTCATTGGTATCTGTGCTGCACTCGCTGGGCTTGGTTTCAAAACCATGGCTGGTGAAGAAGGTGGTATTGGCGGATGGGCAAAGGGCCTGCTTGTCAATGATACATGGCCAGCGCTTGCCGATCCTTCTCACAAGGGTTGGTCCATGCTCGCCGCAGCATGGTGCCTTCTTCTTGGATTTGGCTTCTATGCGTATTACGGCATCACCCACACCGGTTGGACCGATCCAGGTGTCTATTCAGTGAGCATTGCAATGATTGCTTTTGGTTTCGCACTCAAGGCCTCAGCAAATGCCCCAGAAGGCGATGAAACCCTTAGTTGAAGTCATCCTTAGATGCTCTAAACAATGGACGATGTCCATTTTTTCTTCGTAAGGCATCAAGCATACCTAGGATCAAACCTTGCCATAGAGCGATGCTCCATCGAAAGGTCAGTTTCCGAATCTTCCATATGCCTTTCAAATCGACCTTACCCTCCCGTAAAGCCCCACGATTGACTTCACCCAAAGGCCCACGCCAGAGCAGAAACTCATGAATGACCATCAAGGCTCCAGTGCCAAGGAGTATTTTTGTCTGCCACCATTGTCGTGCTGTGTCCCAAGACCATTCAGTCATTGTCAATGCCTTGAATGCAAAAGGCAGTCCTGAAACGAGGGCAGAAATCCACAAAGGAAGAATCATTAGAACAAAGGTTGAACTGCCAATAAAGTCCAATCCAGGCCCGATTCGTTTCCGTCGAGGAAAATGCCGCAGGATACGAACGTGAGCTCTGGCGTCGCGCTTCCGTTTCGCGAGAAATCGCTTCCTCTCAACTTCAGGTACGTGATTGACAACCGCTCCCGGTGCGTAAATAATCGTGCCCCCGTTGCTGATTAACCTTAGACTGACCTCCATGTCTTCGGCATGATACCATTCAGGGTTAAATCCTCCAATAGCCAAAAGTGACGCTCGATGAAACATCGAACACGGGCCATTGGCGAGGCTTGTTCGTCTTGGTCTAGCTCTGTATTTACGGGCGATTTCCACCGACCGGACCCGACTTGCAATGTCGCCATCATGTGCGAACACAGTTCGACCAGTCACGGCGACGATCGATTCTCCATCTGAAATAGGCTGAATTTCTGCCATCATCATTTCAATCCAATCAGGTTCTGGTCGAACATCGATGTCTGTGATTGCAACCCATTCACCTCTTGATTCTTCAACCGCCCATTGTCGGCCTGCTGAAAGACCCTTTGCAGACTGTGTAAGGACCTTGACGCTTGGACTTCCAGTTTCATTATGCCATTTCATTAACCGCTCGGTCGAACCATCGATTGAGCCATCATCAACTGCAATAATTTCGAGGGGCCTGTATGTTTGAGCGACAAGAGCCTCAAGGCAGCCATCAACCCAATCCACCCCGTCCCTGACACATACTGTGAGCGTCACAAGGGGATGTTCGCTCATGTCACGACCTCGAAAAGATTGAGTAAATTCCGACAACGTTCTTTCACAGAAAGAGATGTAATTTGCATCACAACACCAGTTTTTGGTTGGCCGTACAAGACCACCGTTCCAATTGGAGCAAAACAATGGATGATCAGAGGAGCCAAGTCTTCTTCACCATCAACCTCCAAAAGAACCGATTCATCAGCGCTGAGTGCCCTTTGGATGGCAGAACACAGCGACGGGGTAAGGAAACCTGCAGGGTTGATCGCTTTGATGTGGTGGTTGAAGGCCTCAGGATTCACGAGTTCTTCGGCGTCCAACTGGGTTCGTTTTGTCATGCCATCGATAAGGGCAAGGTCGGGCGTGACTCCCATCTCCAACAGTGTTCTTGTGGTCACATCGCCCACTGTTACAAGCAAATTGACATGAAGTGGCATGCCGTCAAGGGCGGAAGCCATAGCAATTTCAGGATCGTCTTCAGGGCCGTGAAACAGTGTCCCCATTGGGGTTTTCAATTCAGAATCCAGCGCAGGCGCCATTTTCAACATTGAATCTCTGAGATACTCTCTCATCCAGGGGTGGCCCTCTTGGTCCATTCCTCCATTTCGTATGGCAGAGGAACTGATAATTCCACCTTCGATACCGCGTAAGTGAGCGACTTCGATGATGGACAATGGCTGCAATCCATTGGATTGCCGTTGCTCGTTAATGGCGTGGCACATGCTGATTGTTTCAGGAGTCGCTACGATGGCATCGGCTGTTATGTGAGTTGGTGCAGGTCCAAAGGCGTCTTCAAGAGCATGAACGGTGATTGAAGAATCCGTTGTG
>CBFIIS010000008.1:0-44548 GCA_965662715.1 Candidatus Poseidoniaceae archaeon
GTACCCTGATGGTGATTCATGCCCTACGACAACCTGAAAGCGATGCAAAGGCAACCCTGTTGAGTGTTCTCGGTAAAGGAGATGCTGCGTCACAAGAAGAAATTGATGCGGGTCTCAAAGCACTTGCTGACCTTGGTTCAATCCAATACGCTCGTGAACGAGCGGAAGCGTACCACTCGAAGGCACATGCGTGCCTCGATCAATTGCCAGATGGACCTGCTTTGCGAGCCCTTCGAGAGTTGACAGACTTCCAATTGGCACGAATCAGTTGATTCATTCAATTCGGATGGTTTCCCCTTGGTGGAGCACGCCTTCACGTAGGACTTCGGCATACCAGCGAGTCTTTTGAGGCAGCATTTTGTGAGATAAAGATTTGAATTTACCATCCAAAAATGATGCTTTGATGGTTTTGCAGGGTGGAGCATCACTCGTGATTCGAAGGGTGACTTCGCCAGTTTGAATCACAGAACCAACCTTGAACTCAGTCCAAGCAATGCCATTGATCAGTAGGTTTTCACCTGTAGTCCCTCCAGAAATTGGGTGGCCCTCATCCTGGAGTTGTTTCATCACGTCCATTGACATGAGGCACACAGCCCGTGATGGACCTCCATGGTGTTTGAGATCATTTTGTCGATCACCTTCACAACCATTGATGGTCACTTGCAAAGCGTCCACACGAGGTTTTGGCACGCCACCAATTGGTGAAGCGAATAGGCCCGCAATCGAGCCAATCATTTTCCTCACTCGGAGTAGTAAGATTCTGGGTAAGGTTCTGGCTTGAGTCCCTTACGTGTTCGGATTTCTCCAACGACCTTGTCAAACAATTGAGGAGGAAGTTGTTGGAAACCGAGGTTTTCAGTGTTCCAAACAGCTCGCCCTTGAGATGCCGCACGAATGTCGTTTGAGAAACCGAATGTTTCAGCGATTGGTAGAACACCAACAACAGTTGTGACTTCACCCTCAGATGGCATATCTTCGATAATTCCACGACGGTTGGTCACTTCACGGGTGACTTGACCGAGCCAGTCATTTGGAACGGAAACGAACGCCTTCTGCATTGGTTCGAGAAGAACGGTGCGAGCACGGAGCATAGCGCCCTTGATTCCATTTCGGACGGCAGGGATGGTCTGTGCAGGTCCACGGTGGATTGCGTCTTCGTGCAACTTTGCATCGACGAGTCGGACAAACATGCCTTGAACTGGTTCATCAGCAATTGGGCCCTTGACACAGACTGCGTTGAACGCTTCGATGATGAGTTCACGGGTTTCGTGAAGTCCTTGGATACCCTTGGTGTCATTGACCAAAACGTTGGTTCCGTTGATGGCGTAGATCTTGCGCATCAAATCCTTATCCATACCGAGTTCACCAAACATGTTTCCTTTTTCCTTGGCGTCGCTGGAACGAACTGGTCCATCACCGAGGTCACCATTGCGGAGTGCTGCGACGACTTCCTCGGATAGAGCTTCTATTTCGAAGAAGAATCTGTTGTGGCGGTTTGGGGACTTGCCTTCAAATGCATGTCCACGGTTGCTGCCTTCAATTCCTTCACGGTAGACCACAATAGGTGGGCTGACCTTGACCTTGATGTTCTGCTCTTCTTCGATTCGGTACACGGTGATTTCCAAGTGGAGTTCACCCATTCCAGCAAGAAGTGCTTCTCCGGTTTCTGCATTGGTTGTGACTTGCAATGAAGCATCAGCCTTAGCGAGGGAGCGAAGAGCATCGATGAACTTTGGAAGGTCCTTCATGCTCTTTGGTTCAACCGCAACGGTCACCACAGGATCGGAATAGTGTCGAATGGCTTCGAAAGGAACGAAGTCCTTGTCGTGTGAAAGGGTCACACCAGCAGCCGCCGAACGGATACCGGTGAGCGCAGCGATGTTTCCTGCAACAACCTTTGGAACGGTAATACGGTCGCCACCGACCATCATGCTGACTTGCTGAACACGTTCTGGCTTTGCAGCGCCGATAGCGTAGACAGATTCACCCTGTGCAATTGCACCGGAGTAGATTCGGCCAACAGCGACTTCGCCTGCGTGAGGGTCCATCCAAATCTTGGTGATCATCATGGCCAGCTCTGCTTCAGGATCACAGGACATCATCGATTTTCCAATTGCGGAATCGAGGTCACCAGTCCAAATGTTAGGGACACGGTATGGTTGTGCTTCAACAGGGCCTGGCAACTTGGTGACCGCCATGTCAAGAAGAACTTCGTGAACTGGCGCCTTGGAAGCAAGGGTCTTTTGGTCTTCGTTGTTACAGTATTCGAAAATTTCCTTAAACGAAATGTTGGACTTCGCCATGTAAGGGACAGTAATTCCCCAGTTGTGGTAAGCCGAACCAAAGGCAACAGTACCATCAGCCACGGAAACCTGCCAACTCTTCTTGAATTCTTCAGGGGCGAATTGCTTGATGAGTCGGTTGACCTTCTTGATGGTCTCTGTGAATCGGGCCATCATGTCTTCAGGTGTCACTTGCAATTCGTTGATCAGTCGGTCGACCTTGTTGATGAACAGGACCGGCTTGACCTTCTCTTTGAGGGCTTGACGAACCACTGTTTCTGTCTGTGGCATTGGTCCTTCAACAGCGCAAGCGAGGATGAAACATCCGTCGACAGCTCGCATAGCACGAGTCACGTCACCGCCAAAGTCAACGTGACCTGGTGTGTCGATGAGGTTGATCAGGTAGTCAGTGCCTTCAACGGCGTGGACCATTGAAGCAGATGCGGCATTGATCGTGATTCCACGAGCGGATTCTTGCTCATCGAAATCGAGAACTCGTGCGGCTCCTGCAAGGTCGCTTGACATCATTCCGGCGCCTGCAATCAGGTTGTCGGACAGGGTTGTCTTACCGTGGTCAATGTGTGCTGCGATGCACAGATTTCGAATCTGCGGCAAAATGTGCATGACCTCTGTGGCCTTCTTGATGTTGTCTTCCTTTCGTCCCATGAAATCACCTGTGACTTCTCGTCGTTCTTGGCCACCTGAAAGGGGTTCTTAAGGACCTCGCAACGAAGGCGAAGAAAGCGATGCTGTAAGCCAACAAAGTTTCCACTCGACGATGAAGAAAACGAGGTGATTTCCCGCCGTGATGGGCTTGCTGATTCGATCAGCGAGCTGATGCAGCAATTCGCTCAACTTCTTCCTTCTTGCCAACGGCAAAGGAAGTCACGTCGCCTGCTGCGGCCTTGGTCAGTTCATTGGTAATGCAACTGGTCAAGGTTCGCTTGGACTTGTGTGTGCCTTGTTGTGCGCCCTTCGCTAGGTTGCGTAGAGCAACGTCAAGACGTCGTGATGGTGAGGAGTCAACAGCTTTTGGTTGGGAGACTGCACCGAACTTGATTCGGGTGATTTCTTCCATAGGAGCGGCATTGCATAGAGCGTCGACGAAGGTCTGCAATGGGTTTTGACCAGACTTTTCTGCGATCGTGTCGAGTGATGTTTCAAACGCCTTCATTGCACCTTGCTTTTTGCCGGTGTATGGGCCGGTTCGCATCAGTTTGTTGATGTAGCGCTCTACAACCGACAATTTTGCCTTACCGAACCAGGCGTTAGCGTGGCGTCCACCAGTGTGAGGGACACCGACTGTTGTGAGGTTGATGTATGGTGCGAGTCCAGGATCCTTACAAGTAATGCCTGAAGCGTCCCACTTGCCAAAGACAAGGGTTCCAATTCCTGCAATTGGTCGAACTTCTTCGACTTCTTCCACGGCTTCTTCGACGACTTCTGTTTCGGACATGATATGCACCTCAGCGGACAGGCTTCTCCTTTCGACCACGGACCATTTCATCGAGTGAAACACCGTTGACTTGGATGACCTTGTAGCGGACACCGGGAATGTCACCGTATGAACGACCCATGCGTCCACCGATACCTTCGACCATCACTTCATCGTGTTCGTCAATAAAGTTGATTGCACCATCGCCTGGGGCGAAGGCAGTGAGTTTGTTCCCGTTCTTGATGAGGGAAATCTTGACCGCTTTGCGGATTCCGGAGTTCGGTTGCTTTGCTTCAATACCGACCTTTTCGATCACGATACCCTTGGCTTGAGTGGAACCTGCAAGTGGGTCGTGCTTGGCTCGGGACTTGAGCATACGCTTCTTGTATCGACGGTCAGACCATCGAAACTTTTGGCGGTCTTTTGCCATTTTAGCACCAGCGAAGAGTCCTCTACCCATGATAATCACTGCATTGAAGCATTTCGCCGACTTGAAGCCCCTATTTAACAACAACCATAGAAGCGTGTGAGGCCTACACAACCCGGAACCCATGACATGGTATGAAATGCATCGAATTTGGGTCGAATTCGAAGGGTGAAAACTGTGTCGGCCGGAGGAGTTTTCTGAACGAAAGTTCAAGCGGCGGGTGCCGGTGGCGCCACCATGGCATTTCGCGACCACCTGAAAGCGGCGCAAACCGAAAGCGCACCAGTCAGCATCATCCATGGTTTGTGGGAGCACTCACGGGCGTCAAATCACGCCCTGACTGTTTTTGACAATCTTATCGAAACGCCAGGACATCGAGCAGCCGTCAATATTCTGACAAGGGACCGCCTTTGTGAGGCGATTGGAATTTCACCTGAGGAATACATCGACACCCTTGGTTGGGCCATGTCCAATCCGAGCGAGCCGGTCATCGTCGATGCGTCCGAAGCAGAATGCTTTGACAATATACAAGAACAGGTCAACATCATGGATCTCCCCATTCCCCATCATTGGCCACAAGACAGAGGCCGCTACTCTTCTGCAAGCGTGATCATTGCTGAAGACAATGGGATTCGCAACATGTCGTTTCATCGACAATTTGTCCGCGATGAGAATCATCTCGTTGTGCGGCTTGTTCCTCGCCACCTTCGCACCATGACAATGAATGCTCGAGAAACCGGAGGCGAAGTCAACATCGCAGTGGTGAACGCCCCAGATCCTGTTGTCCTTCTCGCAGCAGCTATGTCGTTTGATGAAAACATCGATGAATTGACGATTGCTGCTGCGCTGCACGAGAAACTCTACGGTAAGCCCCTTCGACTTACACGAATGCCAAATGGTGTCTTGGCTCCCGCAGATGCAGAATATGTTCTGTGGGGCAGGATCACTGGCGAAAACGATGATGAAGGCCCTTACGTTGACATCACGGGAACCGTAGACGACGTTCGACAAGAACCAGTCATTGAAATCGAAGGTGTTATCCACAGAAATAACCCAATTTTCCACGCATTAATCCCCGGCGAGGCCGAACATAAAACGCTCATGGGCTTGCCTCGTGCTCCAACCATCAAATCTGCTGTGAGTGAAGTCTGTGAATGCCTTGATGTCCACATGACAGAGGGCGGCTGTGGCTGGTTGGCAGCCGTGGTGAAGATTCGTCGAACAAAAGAAGACGATCCGAAAAACGCTATCATGGCAGCGCTTGCAGGCCACCGCAGCATGAAAATGGTCACCATTGTCGATGAGGACATCGATATTACCGATCCTGTTCGTGTGGAATGGGCCAAGGTCACAAGGTGGCAACCAGACATCGACACCATCATTCTCTCGCACCAAAAAGGAAGTTCTCTTGACCCGTCACGGGACAGCGATGGATTAACCGCCAAGGTTGGATTCGATGCAACCCTGCCATGGGGTGTTGACCATGAGGGCTTCAAATCGGTTCAATGAAGCGAACCACCCGTAGGTTTGTTAGGTGAACCTCCCCAGTTCAAGCCATGTCGGGGGACAATGCATCGTTGTTGCAGCACCCTCGTCGGAACCTCGGCAATCGCTACCGTTCTCAAGCGCAGAAGTTTGCCCGTTTAGCTGCCAAGGACGAACTTCGGTTCAATGAAAACATGGCATGGGCTGAACAAAACGCCCGCCAAGCGTTGTTGCATGACTTTACAGATGAGCAGAATTGGCGATGCTTGGCAGACCTGAAATTGATTCTTGGGGACAGTGATGGACTCGCTGCGTTGCTCGAAGATTTGTTTGTGGTGCTAGGCAGAGATGCCGAACAGGTGGACCAACTGAAAGGGATTGATTTTCTCATGGTAGGTGTCGAATTACTGGAGGCTGCTTTCCTCAAAGATCCTCTTGAACCAGATGCGTGGTGGTCGTTAATTGAATCCTCAGAGGATACGGAAGTGGCTATGGTGGACTTTTCTACCCGATGCAAACGACTTGATTTTAGCGATCAGAGGGCGAACATCGTCTACGGGCGCCGTCTTGAACGAATCCGCTCAAGTGGTCGAGAAGATGTGTTCATCGAACTGTCGAGGCATTTGCTTGCCCATCGACCTAACAATCATGAATTGTGGATGGAATTGGGTCGCTTGTATGAACGGAGAAATGAAGCAGATGAAGCATGGTTGTGCTACGATCACGTCCAACAATTGCGTCCACATATGACACCTCGTGATGAGTTCCTTGCACGGCTCAAGCAGGGCATGGATGGTGAGTCGTCCGGACCATGGACTCGACCAACCGTCGAAAAACGCTCAGAGTTCCTGAGCCAAATGCAATCCCTTTCTCAACGAATTTCAACAACTTCGCCGGTTGTTGAACACACCATTGAGGAAGAGACTTCAGAACAAAAAGATCCGAACCTCGAGCGTCTTGAGATGCTTATGGATGCGGGTGATGCTTCCGAGGCATTTTTCTTCGCCCGCCGTCTTGTTGCCCAGGGTGAGGCTTGGGCAGAGGCTTGGGTCGATAAAGCAAAAGCAGCATTTGAGGCTTGAACATGGAGTCAATTGAGCCTGTTTTTGTCCTTGCATGGGTGACCGTTCGAGATGGTCAACCATTGCCAATTGGTCAAGGCGGCTCAGTTCTTTTCGTTCAACACCCAACACGTGGTTGGGAGATTCCTGGTGGCCATTTGGAAGAAGGAGAATCGCCTGAAGAAGCCATGATTCGTGAGCTCAGGGAAGAGACAGGACTTGTGGGTGAAATTCAACGCTGGAACAAGACGTATTATCCCAAGGGTTGGGTTGCACACATGATTGTTGATTCGACTCCCACGAACGCCTGGAGTGTCGAAGACTCTAATGTGGTTGAAGTTCGTTGGTGGGAGGAGGTTCCTCCGCTGATCGAATGGACGGAGCAAGAATTTGTTGACCTTTCATCTTGGCATTGTGAATAGATAGCAGATGCGATCAATACACTTTGTTTTGCGTGGCCCATACCTGATGGTTAGAGCATGGTGAGTGTTGCCAAACGTACGCCCCATGCTTCGTTTAATTGTTCATCATCAAGGCACGCTTGAGCGACTGCTGCAAGCATTGGATCTTCAACGGAATCGGGGTTGTTGAGGAGGTCCGCAAACCGGTCCATTCTTCCCATTCTGTGAGCGAGCGTAAGCATGGCACGAAGGTCTGGTCGGTCGTCTCCAGCATTGCTCTCTGGCAATTGAGCGCAACACCAATCGAACACGCCATTGGCATCGTCTGGGTGGACCTTGAGTACAGGCTCCTCATCTTCTACTCCACGAGGTTTAGATTCGGCCACTTGCACATGCATACGTTCGGCGTCTTCATCGATGCAGTTACTTGAGAAATCCAAGAACAACGCACCCGCTTCAACAGCCATGTTTGTTTGATGAGCAAGGATAGCGTGAGTATGTGCGTTCCAGGCGTGCCTTGCGGCGTCAAATGTATGTCCTAAGCCAGCACGAATACGGCTTGCTCCAAGTCTGGAGATAGCAACCGTCTCGTGTGCATGGCTGCCATTTCTTGGAATTTCAGAATAGGTGGTGAGCGCCATCAAAGGCTCACCAGCTGCCATGTGGAAGGCGGCTTTATTGATCAGTGAGAGGTCGTGATCCCTGCTTGCTTTGGCGACCGACTTCAATCTTGTTTCAGCCCATGTGAGGTCGTCAGCAGCGCCTTCGTTGTCACCCATCTCATATCGAGACAATCCACGTTCCATGCGCAATCGCCCCTCCAATGCCAAGTCACGGGTCTCTTTGGCTCTGGAAATTTCAAGCGCTTCATTAATCGCTTGTTCAAGACGAGTATCACCTAACATCCTTCTACGAACCAAATTCAGTGTTGCATCTTGAGCGGGAGATAGTTCGGGTTGAATCACGGCCAGCAGTTCAGCAGCGTCGAGAAATAATGCGGCTTCCGCAAGAGGTAGCCATGTTTTCCAATTCATTTCATCACGCCATGCAGTAAGCGTTTCAAGATCAACAGGTCCTTCTTCTCGCCATTTTGAAATGAAATATCCTGGCGCTTTTGGCATTTCGATATCACTCATGTGTTCGCCTCCGTTCGTGCTGCAGTGGCCACTTGGGCAATGAAAGCAGATTCAGCAGCAATTCGATCCGCTTTACCAGACCAACCAGCTGCACCGTCGTGGCCACCACCTTCACCACCAATCCGCTCTGCGACGGCAGCCATGAGGTTTCCGAGGTGCACGCCTTGTTGCGTGCTGGAGCGTGGTGCTCTGGCGGTCAGACGGGTTTCCCCATCACGGAACCTGCTGACCAAAGCAATTTCCGCTCCCGTGCCTACAAGCATACTGGCCAATCGACCTTCGAGTGTACCTGAATATGTGTGGACAATGTTCCACGAACCAGAATCGATTGATTTTGCTCTTGAAAGTCCTCGAAGAAGACTTCCTCGCTCACTCGGTGAGGTGGTTTCAGATTCTATAAACTGCAGGAATGAGGCGTAGTCGATTTCTGAATTGTCGAGTAATGCATGGGCGGAAGCGAAGGCTCCAGAATCTGCATGACGAAACCTACCAGTATCGGTGATGAGGCCTGCTAAGAGCATTTTTCGGACCACATCGGTTCGAGCTTTTGGGGCGTATTCGATGAGGTATTGATCGATAATTTGTGTTGTGGCCCTCACATCCCATTGAAGATTGAGGTCGTCATCAGTCAAGGTCCAATCCGAGGTTGCATGGTGGTCAAGAATGCACAATGGTACGCCTTCTGGCAGTGAAACTCCAACCTGACCTGGGGCTGCAGCGTCAACAATGACGATCCCTCCAATGGCATTTGGCCAGGAGGTGTGAACGGGGGCAATCTTTCGAAATGGGGCTTGCAATTCCTCGACCACCCTCTTCGCTGTTCGCCCCAAATGTATGCCGCATGCCATAAGTCGAGGGTGGGATGCAGCAAGGGCAATAGCGGAGCCAACAGTGTCCATGTCCCCGTTTTTCCCGGTCAGGACCGGCACAGGGCCACGCTCACATGCTCTGGAGAGCCATGCATGAAATGATGCAAGATCTCCAAATTTTACTTGACTCATATTCACTCAGTTCCTTTGAGTACGGCTTGCAATTCTTCGTAGGTTGCCATGAGTTGTTCTTCACGCTCAGTGAAGCGAGAGAGGTGTTCGTTGAGTGTGAGAAGGGTCTGTTCAAGATCCTTGAGCAGAGCATCACGATCAGAGACTTCGACAAGCACACCACCCATTTGCTGGTGGAGGGCAAGGTCCTCAGGTTGATTGCTGACCGCATCGACGGTTGCTTCCAATTCCACGACCTGTGCTCGTAAGTTCGCCACTTGTTGTCGCGCTGCTTGCACTTCGTTGACGACGGCTTGGAGTTGTTCCATATTGTCCATGTGTTCACCTCAATCGCTTGGCGTTGATGAATCCTCGCCTAGCTTTCATTCCTTCAATGCTTCAAAAAGAGAGTCAACGGCGATGAGGCCACGAATTCTCGTGTTCCACATCGCCCGTAGATCTTTTGCTTTTGATTCGTTCAAGGAAAATGAGAACGAAGTACGCTCTTCATTCCATTCAATTGCCTCGTCGGTTGTCAACGCGTCACCAAGAGCCTTGGTTTCAGATGGTGTGGAGGCTTGGACCTCAAGGGTAAGAATCCATTTTGAACTCACGGTGTTCACCGCACTCACATGCTTCACTCTTCTTCAGAGATCTCGCCAGCAGCCAATGCACGTTCGTAGTCCATAGCGGCTTGTTGAGCGATGAATGCCATGTCGGCGGTTGTAGCGCCTTCAACGGATCGTCGTAGAATTCTGTTGTTCGCATCAGATGCACGTGTGAAAGGTTCCCATGCGCCACCAGCGAAAGTGTGGTCGCACTTTGAACAGAACCAGATACCTCGTGATTTACGAGTGACTTTGCGGTACTGGCAAACTGGGCAGGTGTACTTGGCATTCTTCTTGGCCAGTGCTGAACCTGCGTTTCGTCGTACGGACACACCATATCGTGCTCCGAATCGTGCTGTTGCGCCTGCTTTCTGTGTTCGCTTTGCCAATCAGTTCCCCTCCTGGTTTGCAACGAGTTCTCGAAGTTCAGTGCATCGTTGATGCGCCACTTCGAATATCTCGGCAAATTCGGCGGGCGTGAACACCCCTCTTAATCCCTTTTGCAAGGAGTGGAGGTGACCTTCATCACCCAAAGTAATGTGAATGCGCTCATCGCCACCCAATTCTTCTTCTTCGGATGGATCATAGATATAACGTCCACCAACCCGTGTAAAGGATGCCATAATCGGTGTACCATTGACCTTTAGAGTGTAATCTTCACCAACGTCAAAACGCTCGGCAGGAACCACTGCTGTGCGAAGTGCAGCAATAGCAGCAAGTCCACATGCATCGAAGATGTTGCCACCATCTGAAAGAACGTGAATGTCAATCATGACGCCCCAGACCTTCTCACCGGGGACGATGCAGAGGCTTTCCATGTCAATGCAACCAGATTCACGGATTCCACGGTCGACCACTCGGCCAAGTTCGATAGATTGTGGTGAAGGTGGTCCAGGCTCGTACTTTCGGTGAGCCACAGGTCGGAGTTCAGCTCCACACATCAAGGAACCTTGTGTTGGGCGGTCAGGCCATGGTGTTCGAAGTTCGAACTTAATACCGGCGTAGACGATTGTATCGCCCATGACGACTTTTGCAGATCCTTCTGCGTTGTACAAGCAATCGGTTTCAAGGGAAACTTCTCGGCCTTCCCATCGACCACGGCCGTCGAGGCGCAAATCATCTTCTGCAAGACGAGCAAGTTCTTGGCGAAGCAAGGTTGGAACCAGTTCGACCATCAGTTCTCACCTCCTTCATATCGGCGCTTGAGAGCATCCACCATAATTTCGTGAATCTCACCAGCGGCTTTGAAGTTGTATTCCATAGCGAGGTTAAACTCCTCTGGGGAAAGGTCGCCATCCATTTGCAAGAAGGCAATTTCACCAGTGTTGGGAAGAATTCCGACCGGCAAGTCAGCTTGTCCATAGTTGTCTTCTGCTTTGTCAAGGTCAAGGACAACAGTGTCTTCGACCTTTCCAGATGCGACACCTACGATGAGGTCACGCATTGGAATGCCTGCATCAGCGAGTGCGACAGCGGCGGCAGTGATACCGACACATCGTGTACCTGCTTCTGCAGCAAGAATTTCAATCTCGACACGGATCTTGGAACGAGGGTACCGCTCCACAAGAACAACGGATTCGAGTGCTTCGGCAGTGACCTTGGAAATCTCTCGTGAACGTCGGTTGTACCCTGGTCGGATTCTGTCGCTGGTTGAGAAGGGGGCCATGTTGTACCGGACGTCAATGACTGCCCGGTCTTGGCGCTGAATCTTACGAGGATGTGCTTCCATTGGACCATAGACTGCAGCAACGGCCACGTTCAATCCGTGGGTCACCATAGCAGAGCCATCAGCAGCAGGCAGGACGCCGGCTTCGACTGTGACTGGTCTCATTTCGTCAATTTTTCTTCCGTCGAGCCGTAGCCCGTCGTCGCGCAGCAGTTGTACATCACCATATCCACCCATCAAGCATCACCTTTCTTTGGAGCATTTTGTTCAAGAGCAGACAATTCTGCTTCGAATGTTGTTTTGTGACCAGAGGCCTGAGTTAGGGCAATCGCTTCACGAGCCCATGCGGTTCCTTTTGCATCGCCATCGATCCAAACTCTACCGTTTTCTCCGATGATGATTCTGCTGTCTGCAGCATCTCGGAGTCGTTGAACTGTTGCGTTGCCTTCGCCTCGCAACCTGTCAATGTGATTGATTGGGACAGAGACGACTGTGCCTTGGTTAAGTCGTCGCAGGCCAACACCCTTCATCGTCAAGACCACGTTGTGGCACTCGTCCACTTCTTGGACACGTGCCAATACGACATCGCCGATGCCCATGTGTTGCCGTGCTGCACCAAACTCGACCTTCCATGGTGCGAGTGACATTGGCAGCAATCCTTGGAATGGTCCGTTGATGTTCATGAACCAGAGGTTGTTTCGAACCTCTGCTACCACGGCGACGATGAGGTCGCCTGAGCGTGGCATGTAAGCACTGTTAATCGGATCAACCGAGACAGTGTTGTTGAATTCTTTTGCCCACCCAAGTCGGGTAGCAATGATAGTATCGTTTTGTGCGATTGCACCGCTTCCTACGCGCTTCCCAGCGATTGGCCCGATGGCCATTCCTGGGGTCACGAGGCGCAGCTCGGCGCCGTTTTGACCGTTGGACATTTCTTTCTCTCCATTCTGCGCCACCCACCAACCCATGATAAAGCCGACCCCCAAACAAACTGTAGATGTGGGGAGGTTTTTGCTGTTGAATCAGAGTTCTTTAACTTCAGTATCTGAGGATTGTTTCATCACTTGTCCAATCAGATCTGGTTTCATCCCAGCAGGGCATTCGACAACTGAGGCCCAGGAGCCATTCTCGAGCCATTGCTCTTTTTGCATGTAGGGGCGTAAAATTCTCGAAACCTTTCCCATGGCTGAACCAGGCACTTTGAAGGCGAGGCGTACAGATTCGAAGGAGAGTGGAATCATTGGCTTCAAACGGTCAATAGCCTCTTTCACCTGGTCCTCTAGATTTTTGAACGGGTCCACAGAATACCTTGACTCTTCCAGTGCCAGTTCAATTCGTGTTTTAGGATGCGGGCTCTTGGTCTTTGGATCCACTGCCTGAACATGGATTTGGTGAACGATTTGCTGTCGCATTCGCTCGACCATCGCCTTGCGTTGAGATGTTGTCAGTTGGATGCTTCCCTTCGTGAGAATTGTCGTTGCAATTGTTCTGATGTCTTGGGTACCAAAGGTGTTCTCAATCGCATCCTCGGTCGGACGTTCACCGCCACGTGCATCGTGGAACACTTCGTCCATCGCCAGAAATGCGTTGAGATCAACAGCCTCTGGGTCTGCCTTGAATGCATCAACTAAGTCAGGATCAACTAGGACTTCGTAGCGCTTTCCGCCTTGTTCCATTCGGGCGAGTACGGCCTTGTCTAAACTTACCATGGAGTCTCCCTCATGCCGAAGAGGCTAACCCAGCACTTCATGCTGGCGGTTGAACTTCAATCCTCAAGTGGCTTTAGGCGGTCGATTTGCTTGTTCACTTCTGCTCGGTCCAAGACACGGTAGCCCTTGTCATCAATGACGGTGACTTCAACAGCCTCTCGATTCAATTCTGTATCGTTTGCACTTCGAAGCGCTTCAAGACCAAGTTTCATTGCCGCATTGAGTGTGAGTCCAGGCTTCCAATTGGATTCAAAGTGATCAATAACTGTGTTTCGTCCACTACCGATTGCACCTGCGTGGTAGGATTGGTACGCACCACTTGGATCGGTTTCGTAAAGGTGGATGCCGTTGTCATCAACGCCGCCAATCAGGAGCGCAGTACCAAACGGACGGGAGCCGCCGTATTGGGTGAAGGATTGTTTGAAATCGCAGATTTTCTTGACGAGGACGTCAACAGGAATGGTATCAGCGTAGGTGATTCGGTTGACCTGAGATTCAACGCGAGCTCGAGCCACGAGTTGACGGGCATCAGCGACGAGTCCTGATGTTGCAATACCAACATGGTTGTCGATTTTGAACATCTTCTCGATGGATTCCGGGATGATCAGTCTGCTGACGATTCGCTTGTCACACACCAGCACAACGCCGTCTCGGAATTTGAGTCCTGCGGTTGTGGTACCTCGCTTGACCGATTCACGAGCGTACTCAACTTGGAACAATCGCCCATCTGGGCTAAAGGTGGTGATGCCGTGGTCATATCCTCTTCCGCTTGGTTGCATTTGATTTCCCTCATCTGTCTCGTTGTATCGACGCTTTATGAGGATGAGGGTGAATGTGGATGAACCCACACCTTCTCATCTTCGTTGCCAACAAACCCATGAAGAACTCCACCTCATATGAACCCTCACACGAATTCCACCCCTAACCTCATGAGCGATTACGAGGTGGGGGAAATGTGCGAGTTGCCGTCTTGTCATCTGGAGGAAAAGATTCCGCTGCTGCATGGTGGTGGGCCCAATGCAGGGGGTGGGAAGTGACTGCGCTGGTCACAGTCAACATCACGGGCGATGATTCTTGGATGTTTCAAATCCCTGGCACTCACCTTGTGGAGCACCAGGCAAACCTTGCCAAAGTACCATGGCTACAGGTCGATTCTAAAGGTGTTCAAGAGGAAGAGATTTCGGATTTAGAAACGGCACTTTCATCACTCGAGATTGATGGTATTGTGAGTGGTGCACTACGTTCTGATTATCAAAAGGCTCGACTGGAGCGTATGGCAGAGCGCCTTGGAATCCATAGTTGGACCCCACTTTGGCACCAAAGCAGCCTTGAACACATGCGTGGTTTGGTGTCAAATGGTTTCGAGGTCATGCTAACATCCGTCAGTTGCGATGGGTTGGATGATTCATGGTTGGGACAGATCCTCACGGAAAAATCTCTTGCTAAGTTGGAGCGTAAAGCCGAACAGTTCAGGTTCAATGTTGATGGTGAAGGCGGTGAATACGAGACCTTGGTGGTAGGTGGGCCGCATTTGCCTGGACGTTTGGAGATTGAGGGTCATGTGGTCTGGAAAGGCAACCGAGGAACATTCGAATGTTCCAAAGTGGCCCCTGTCTTCCGTTAAGTTCACTTGATTGCCGCTCGAGCAAGCGCAACGCACTCGTCGACAAGTTCTCCCGACACGCCAATGTGGTTTGCAGGATCAAACATTGCTTCCAATTCCTCTGCACTGAATGCTGCTGAAATTGCAGGAGTTCTGCTGCACACATCGATGAGCTCTTCCTTGTTGGCAACCGCAGCAAACGAGGCTTCTCGAAGGATTTCGTGTGCTTCATCTCGTGGAATACCGTGCTCGACAAGGTCAATCATCACTTTTTCAGCCATAACAAGACCTCGTTGTGATTTGATGTTCTCCAAGCAGCGGTCGGCATCGACCCACATGTTGGTCAACACATCCCGGGTCTTTTGGATCACATCTTCACACAATGCTGAGCCGTGTGAAAGGGTAAATCGTTCGCTGCTTGAGTTGGCAAGGTCTCGTTCATGCCATAGAAGAGCGTTCTCATAGGTTGGTATGATCATCGAACGAACAATCCGAGCTAGACCGGATGCATTTTCTGATTTGATTGGGTTCTTTTTGTGAGCCATCGTCGAGGAACCAACCTGCTTTTTGATGTCGAATCCTTCACCTGCTTCTTGAATTTCCGAGCGTTGAAGGTTTCGAACTTCCTGCAAAATTTTCTCGCATGTCGCTGCAATGTTGGCCAACCACGACACATATTCGATGTAGCGATCACGTCCAACAACTTGCGTGGTCGCAAGGGGGACACCAAGGCCAAGGTGGGTCAAAATGAGGCGTTGCAATTCTCTTGCATTCTCTCCTTGAGCAGCGCCTGTACCTACTGCACCTAGGAATTTTCCAACGGCAATACGCGGTGTGGCTTCGTCAAGTCGAATCAATTGCCTTCGTAATTCATCCAACCAAACAGCGGCTTTCAGTCCAAAGGTGATCGGTACTGCAGCTTGGCCATGGGTTCGGCCAAGCATGACGGTGTCGCGTTCCCGTTCAGCAACATCGGCGCAAACGCCGATGAGCAAGCAAAGTTGTTCTCGAAGCATAACGATGCTGTCACGGAGTTGAAGAGCGACAGCCGTATCGACAATATCGTTTGATGTGGCTCCAAGATGGATGCACCAACCTGCCTCCCCTGCTGCTTCAGCCATGGCTTTGGTCAACGCCATGATATCGTGGCGGGTTTCTGCTTCAATTTCAGAGACCCGTTCTTTTGTGACAGAGACCGGATTGGCGATTGATGCCACGATGTCATAGTCGGCTTGTGACACTCGACCAAGTTGCATGTGGGCCCAAATCAACGCTCGCTCAACTTCCAATTGGCGTTCGTGGCGGCCAACTTCAGACCAAATGTGTTTGAATTCTTGACAGCCATACCTGTAGTCGAGTGGGCAGAAGGACATGGTTGAAGGCTCACGCCTCGATTCATCAACATTGCCATGGCATTGAATGGCCTCAACCTACCTAAATCACGGCTTTTCAAGCCAACTCAGCCTTTTCTGGCTGGTCGGGTCGCATAGCAGTTCGAATCAGAATGATGGATGCACCTGTCGACAGAACAAAGAAGATGCCTACATAATTGGAAATATTGTACCACATCATTGCGACACCGATCAATGACCCATAACCCATCATCTGACATATTGCAGATGCCTTTTGCAATCGCGACAAATGCGATTCACTCAATGTGCCTTCGTGTTCGAGGACATAGGTGTAAATGAGGAAGTATATGCCTTGAAAAGGAATGGCTGTTGCTATGATCGTAAGGGCTACCTCACGAACAGCAGTGTAGTGGTTCTCTTGTTCGATGCCTTGGAAAAGCATGAATGCTGTGTTTGTACCCAGCAGTGCCGCCATGATGGTCCAGCGTTTATCTTGGGAGGATGTTCTACTTTCAACATTGACCGAACCCTCGTCCATGGGGGTCGGTTGTGAGGTTCATGGTTTCATGTTTGCCGTCGTTCCAAGACAGCGAGAGTGATTCTGCCACCTTGGTGAATATTCCGATTATGCCGAGGCGACAAGCTTGATGATGACGCCAGTGACACCAGCGACAATCAAGAGGAGGAACATCATAGCCAGGGGGCCATATTGATTCTTATCGGCAACCGCTGTACCAAAGAATCCATCACGGGAAATGGCTTCGGCGAATGAACCAGCTTCTTCAAATTCTGGCAATGAGCGTCGAGGAATTCTCTCGCCATCTCGGACTACCATATCGTCTCCCATGCCTCTGCGTGAAGCCGGTAGGGCATGAAGGTTGCTCTACAGAACCTCATCGGAAGTATATTGCACGGTGGTCACAAGGATAATCCATGGCTCGTCTCACGTTCCCGTTTGAGAGCGCTCGCGTTCACTTGGCCGTGGAGGGGAGCACCGGCGGTACGACGCTTGGATTGCACATGGCAGCTGATGCAATACAACACGGTGGAAGGGTCCTCTGGGCATCTCCAGAAATGCCTGATGGAGTGCGCTTTGGACAACTTTTTGAGCACCTTTCTCTTGCTGATTCCTCCAAATTTCATGCTATGAATCTCGTCGGTTCACTCAGCCAAGCTGTTGAGGTTCTTGTTGAAACTTCAACAGCACTCCCAAGTGTTCGCCTTATTGTCTTGGATGATTGGTGTGCTCAATCGGGGCGCATTCCTTCAGATCGTATCCAGGACGCACAACATCTTGCTGAACGATTGAGCGATGATATTGGGTTGATTTTAATTTCTAAAGCTGGTACTAACGCAAGTGGAGAAGGTTCGTCGCTCAACGTGCGTAGCCATGACAAAATGAAATCAGCAGGTTTCGAGATATGGTCGCTTGAACGCCCAACGGATGGCCCTCGTCGCACTCTGACGATCAATGGTGATGTCAAACCTTGTCGAATCGATGACGTGGGATTTGTTGAGGCTTAATCATCATCGGATGGATCTTCTCCAAGCAGTTCCGCCATCTCTTCAAGAGCATCCTCGTCAGGCTCATCAAATTGAGAGGGGTCCTTTGCACCACCTTCGAGTGTATCTTCACCAGCAATTTTTGGGGCACTGGCTTCCAACATGTTGGCCCGGTTTTCTCCCGCTCTGCGTGCAATGAACCAAGCCATCCCAACAAATAGAACAATCAGAACAACATAAGCAATGGTTCGGGTGGTTTGTTCGTCGGCCATGGTTCTATCATTAAGAAGCGGCATTTAGCCGTTGCCGAAAAATCAGCACAAATGATGCGAATCCCACTCAAGTGGTCGTGCGAGGTGACGTCGTGCATCAATCGGCGGCTGTACCCATGTATCGAGCATCACTCCACGTTCTATTTCGCTCCATGGCTCTGATTGTCTTGCCTTACATTGAGGGCATCGTACACCTTGATTGGTCCCCATTGCCTTCATGGTTCGATTGCATGCTGCACATATTGGCCGTACCTTGTCCGGCGCAGCGTAAGTGATTCGCATCTTCTCAATGTGAACGACATCAGGGCTGGCTTCCAATCCATACACATCGATACGGTCACCGGGATGGAGTGATTGCGCCATCAATTTGACATCTCCACTTTCGGCGAATGCCATCCAATCGCCGGCTTCGGTTTCGATTTTTGTTGTACCTCGTCGAAGAACTTCAATGCCTTTGACAGTGCTCGAGAGAACTGAATCGAGATGATCATCGCTTGCTTGATTGGTTTGAAACACTCGCATGCCAATGATTGGTTCTGTTTCCCCGGCTTCAAGCAGCAATTTAGCCGCCATCTCTGTTGCTTCGTGTGAAGTACCTCGCACTCCAAACAATACAGGGCATGTGCCACGAGGTGAAATCAAATTTCGCTGTGAGGTTGGGTCACGAGTCATGAATGTTTGAGCAAGTCCACTTACATGTTCGATGGCCAAACGGCAAACCTTCCGTTCCACCCCGCTCCAACGTTCTTCTTTTCGCCAAGCAATCGCTTCCCAAGTTGTCAGATGCTTCGGCCAAACAACGGCGGCAATGGCTCCAATGCACCCTTTCCCGCCCCATTTTCTCGTAGGGGTTGGAGCCTCGTCCACGGTCACTTGTGTTCGCACTGCTCGTGAATAATAGTCTGAGGATGATGGTCGTTCACGAAACCAAACCATCCCTGGATCGGTAGGTGCTTGCGGCCGCTGTTGATCACTTTTTGATACTAAGCCGCGAAGTGGTGCAAGGTTTTCATTCCAGTATGCTTCAAGAAATTCCATGAGTCGGGGTTCATCTTTGGTTGACAATTCAACAGCAACGGCTGCATTACCCCTTGTTCGTTGTTCAGCAAAGGGCCAGAGGCGAACGAGACTTGGATTCGAAGCAATAATTCCCTCCGGGAGAGCATTCAGTAAGCGGTGAAGGGTATAGGTTGTACAACCATCAGTGAGTGTATCGGTATCATCCAGTCCGAGCCATCCCATGTCCTCACCTCATTGGATTGAAGGGGTCGCCTTTGTCAGTTCGATCAAGAATTCGTTCAGTAACACTTGCCAAACCGAGGTTCCAATTGACTTTGAAACAACGAAGGCCTTGCGCCCATCCAGCGCCCATGTCGCTGTCTCGATCACCAATCATAGCATCGAGTGAGTGATTTGGTTGAATTTTATCGTTCCACCAATTGACTTTGGTGCCACCATCGATTTCCATCACGAGTTGGGATTGTGTCGGGGCTTCACCTCGAAACAAACGCTCACCCAATCGAAGCATACCAGGCATTGGTTTTCTACAATGGCAACGATCACGATGCCGATGGGGGCAAACAAGGACCGCATCAAAGTGTGCATCTTCGTCAATATCGAGGAGCATTGTTCGCATAGCATCGTGAATCTGATGAATTCGTTCAACGCCCCATAAACCTCGCATGATTGGAGATTGATTGGTGACGATGCAGATCTTGTAACCACCTCGGCGTAATTGCCCAATGGATTCTGCAACGTTAGGCAACAGGACGAGTTCAGACGGGGTATTGATGTAGTTTGGTGAGCCGATATTCAACACGCCATCTCTGTCGATGAAGGCAATACCTCCATGATCGGGTGCAGATGCAGGAAGTTCCTGTGGCGTCCACTGAACGATGACCCCCCGCATAGTCGTGCGTGTACACTTCATTTGAAGGCGTTTTGTATTTAGATGGGTTTGGTTGAAATGTTACGGCTCTGTGGTAGGTCCATGCTGGTGTCAAATGAAGTGATTTCAGTCGTTGGGGCAGTTGGCCTCATCGCTCTGGCTCTTTCATGGCACAGAAGGAACGCCTCTCCAGTTCGCTTGGCGCAGATTGGTTGGGTATGCGTTGGTCTTTATTTTTTCAACGATGCATCTCTCTATTTGGCTCATGACGATTTAATTTTGACGCTGTTCTCAGTCATGACATTACCAATGGCTGTAGGTATGGCGGTGTGGGAAGCTCGTGCAGAAGACGAAAAAAGCAAGTCGTCACTCACCTGGGCTCGCGGTGCAGTTGCCTATGCAGGTGGTCCATACCTCCTCATCGCACACGTTCCATACCTCAGTGTCCTTGCGATTTGGTTTGTGGCGAGCCAAGCGGCGTTTTTCCTGCGCTTTTCGGGAGGCGACAATATTGTCTTGGGTGAAACATGGGTCAATACGGCAGAAGGACAGGTCGCATGGTCTGAATTTGAAGGAAACAGATGGTTCATGGGATCTTCTGCAGAAGAATACGTCTTCCAAACAGAATTGCTCCTCGCCGACGGTACGCCAATTGGAATCAACTTCGTGTTGGCATGTACTGCTTTGCAATCGATGGTCATCTTCATCGGAGCGATTGCTGTGCTCGACATTGATTGGCGCCGGCGCCTTCGTGTCTTATTCCTAACGATTCCACTCATTCATGTCCTGAATCTTTTTCGAAATGCTGGTCTTATCTGGTTGCACACAACATATGTCGAATGGACACTCCTTGGCATGTCGGTGTTCGAATTTGGCCACAGTTATATCGCCCGATTTGTATCCCTGTTTGCCATGTTCATTATGGCCTTGATCATGTTTGATCTTTTACCAGAATTACACCGCCACATCGTTCGGTTGTTGAAACCGTTAGGCTTGCTTCAACCAAAAAACCGTAGGAATTAACGTTGATGCCATGGCTCAGTTGGTGAGTTTCGAGTCCAGGAAACTCCGCTTCCAGCTGGGTATTCGATTGTTTCCGCACCAGTCGAATCAAGCATCCCCATCAATTGTTGCGGGGGAACAGAAACGGTGGGCTCCGGTCCAGATTCAAGCAGGTCGGCAAAAGCGTCCATTGATGCGATTTCAGGTACCGATGGTGTTTCTTGTGGTGCAAACACCTGGTTACTGGCAACTTCTGATGTCTCAGTCAAATAGGATTCATTGGGTGCGGTTGAGGACTCCGGAAGCGAAGAATCTTCATTGAGTCCGAGCATTTGTGATGCTATGTCTTGTTGCTTGATTTCTTCCCATTCATTTGCTGATTTCCCATGTTGGCCACGACTGGCACCGACGAACGCCAAAATCAACAGTACAAACACAATTGCACCAACCAGACCTAGCGAGCCGTAGATGAGATCATTGGAAACACTCGGAGCAAGATCTGAGTTGTCACCAATCCCATCACCATCGGTGTCGACTGATTCCTTGGGGTCTTCAGGGAAGGCATCTTGGTCGTCTGGCACGCCATCTCCATCACCATCGAATGCATCGAATGATGTTGCACAGATGATGCCTCCAATTTCAAGTTCTTCAGCGTTTAAGAATCCGTCTTTATTTGTATCAAATTCTGACGTATCATATTTGTTTTTCAGATCAAATGTGGCAAATTCCTTAACCGAGACCCCATCACCAAATGGAGATATTTGAGAAGCAATGATCAGCAATTCATTCTCACATGAACACAATTCTTGGAGCGCTTCTCTAAATTCGATTTCACCATCACCGTTCATATCAACCGCGGCAAAGTCACTGGCATCCGTTTCGTCGTTCGAGATAAATTCACGCTCGTCAACAACGCCATCGCCATTGCGATCCGCTTCCTCAAAGAGTGTTCTTGCTTCGTCTTCACAGAATGTTTCAACAGCATTGTCTTCACCTGGTTCGACCGGTTCGATTGGATCTATTGGTGAATCTTCCCACATTGCAACGATGCTCACATCACTGATCTCTTCTTGGACTTTGAGTGTGATATCAAACCGTCCATTGGCTGGTAATTCGATGTAGAGTGTGTGCTCCGTGCCTTCGCCATCCGATTCGATTTCAACTTGTTGAGATGTGAATTGATCCATCGGACGACCCTGTCTTCCCTCGGTCTTTCCATCCTCTGCTTTTTCATCTTCAACATCTTCTTCGAAGAAACCACCGAAATCAAATTGAAGAACCGTGCCTGAGGCCTCCAGTTCAAGGCTTCCAGTTCCACCGTATGTGTTGATTTCGAGATAACTTCCAGGACGTTCAAGTTCGACGAAGAACAGTAATGATTCACCATCTGGTGCTTCCAATCCGCTAATTTCTTCGCCATTGAACAATTCGATTGGTGTGCCATCATAGGACCAAATGTACCTGTCTTCAAACGAAGCTGTGATCAGAATGTTAGCAAAGACATCCTCTGTGGCAAGAAGGATGTACCACGTGCCAGGGGTTGGGTCATTGAATCCGATTTTGTCACCCGCACCAGGCGTTGAAGATTGGAGGTCATACTCACCTGCCGTCGGGAATTGCTCAAGACGCATGTACATGGTGGCTTCACCGTAGCCTTCCGAGAGGTCGACTTCCAAGCGTTCAGTTCCTGTGGGAACTTCAATCTTGAAGTACTGATTCAGACCATCATATCCAGTGAGCGGTCCATAAGCCACGCCTGGTGTGAGTTCAACGGCATCTTCTGGTGCGGTGTTCTCAGGCGCAAAGGCCATCGTCGCGACAATTGTGAAATCAAAAGCCCGTTGGTAGGTGTAGGCCGTAACGTAATACCGCCCTGGTTCAACATCGTAAAGCGTAGCATCTTGTTCATTTCCTTGACCACTGTCATAGGCAATTTTTCCTTGGTTTGGATTGTTGGTTTCTCCAGAATCATCCCATGAAGGCTCATCCTCAAAGAACCAGAAATTGAACGGATCAGGTACAGTGCCCCACGACAAACCGATGTCGATGTTCCCTGTTCCGCCGTAAGTGCTCACTGTCAAACTCGAGAGGTTCTCTTCCACATCGACATAATAGTAGAGGACGCGATCCTCAAATTCTGCTTGGCGCCCTACATCAATAGTTTGCCCAGTCACAGGGATTCCGTTGTTGAGTTCAGTCATTTCATCCTCGGATGGCGGTGGGTCGGCAACGTCCCACGAGACGATCATTGTGTAATCCTCAATGTCAGTTTCGGGGACCAATAACACCCACCATGGACCGGCATCTGGCCAGGTAAATTCCTCAAATGCGTAGCCCCACATGGCTTCAATGGACCCGTCATTGTCCCAAGAGCTTGGAATTCTATTATGGCCAAAGTAGATGTTGATTGTGATTTCTTCATCTTTGAATTGAGTGGGGAAGAGATTGAAGAACAATTCCTTTGTCATTTCATCAAGGTCGGCAAAGAAAAGAAGGTTGTCGCCAGCGTTGGCCGAAATGCCTTCGATTTCTTCATCATTGTTGATTTGAATCACTTGAGCGACAATTGTACCATCTGGCATCACCCAGTCAGCTCCAAAAATTGTCCCTGTTGCATTGGAAACATCATCATTGGTGAGCATACCTTCACCTTCATGGAAATTCCAATGGGAGACCAAGGTTGGCTCGTCACCGAGGTTTGCCATCCCAGTTCCAACAGAGATGTTGTCCAACATGCCCATGAAATAATTACAATCACATCCAGCGCCCATGCTGGCGATAAAGAGTTCATCACAATCATCTCCAGATGTGAAGCAGTCATTCGATCCAAAATCTCCAATTGGAATCTTAGCCTGTTCAGCACTGATCGTTCCAACTGGCATTCCATTGAGTCGGAATTCTCCACCGACCCCTTCGATCACTTCGACCTCGACGTGTGACCAAGTTTCAATCTGGACACTGGTATTAGCGGTGGGGTGTTGTGAGAGGCTGTATTCTGATGCGTAAGCGAGTGTGCCTGCATTCAGGTACATCCCCCAACCATAATCGCCTTTCATCGTGATGAATTGGATGCCTTCATCGTGGAATGGGTAAATCCAAGCCGAGAGAGAAAGACTGTCGCTGATGTTTAGAGCTTCAGTGTGTTCAATTTCAATTCGGTCGCCTTCGTCAGCAAACCTCAACGAGTAATCGGCACCAGGTCCGACTTCAACCACGCCGTAGACTGGGAAGTATTGAGGATCATTTTCCAAATCATTCCAAGTTCCTGGCATGATGTTGCCCATGTTGGTGCTGGCAATGTGAACATATCCTTCGTCATCGCTTGCAGAAGGTTGATCGGCACCCCAGTTTCGGTAGTAGAAGGGAGCACCATTATGCCAACGGTATGCGCCATCATTATCATCGTCGTACAAACCAGTCCAGAGATGACGAGACGTGTTATCATATGAAGCGAAGGTATCAAACAGCCATTGATTCTCAGTTTCATCATCAATCGTGACGAGGAATCCGTCTAAACCGCGTGCGACCTCTGCAGCAACGGTCCAAGAACTCTCACTCAGAAGGTAATAGGTGTGGTTATTTGCTGGGTTCACCGCGGTGTCGAGGATGACGACATCTTCGACTTCTTGAGCATGCACTCCGGGGGTAAACGGGGCCATGAGGCTCAACAGAAATAGCATGACCAGCACAGTTGCCTTCGTTCGCATGGTGCAAACTTCTTAGCGTTGGATATATACTCACTGGTGCGCTGTTTTTACAATTTGAAGCAAGTTCACTTCAGGCGTTTTCCACCAATTCTTAATTCTGTTTGAAGTGGCATTTGATGTTCCCAAGCAAATTCCTTGACAATTCGCCATGCCTTTTCCGAGCCTTCGTAATCCTTGACATCGATGATTTTGTTTCTGGTGTTTGCCTTGAATGCAGCGATTGGTTCGGCGTTCTTGAAGACTAAGTAGGCTGATCCAAAACCAAACCTTTCCTTCATGATGTCTGCAAAATATGGAGCGATTGGATCACTTGGAGGAAGCACAAAATCACGGATAGGCGGGATATCTTTAGCTTCCTCGAGTAGGTTTTTACGGCCCCAACAGACTTGGTCCAACTCATCGATGAGGAATCCTTTCACGAGCGTTCCATCCTCTTCAAATGAGGTCAAGACGGCTTTGATTTCTTCGGGTTTGAACGGTGTGCCTGCCAATCGTAGTAATTGTTTGAGTGTAATCACTGGGAAATCTTGGACGAGCGCTCGTATGTATTCTCTGCGCAACTCAACCGGATCGATGCTAGCCCGTTGTTTAACGGTTCTAAAACCACCACGGAAATCTTGAACGATATGCCCTGATCGAATCAAAGGCTGAACTAATTTCCTAAATTCCGATTGGGTTAGTGCGTGGCGTTCTTTGAACAGGTTAGGATCAGTATTGCTGCTGAAGAATTCCACGATATCCCATAAATCCTCATCAAAAGGCTCACCACGGATGGCTAATAAATTCTGGAAATGCTCGTAGGTCGCCCAGACTTGATGGCCACGTAGATTGATGCCTTGATGAAGTCGATTTGCACTCGCCATGCTCTTGAGATCGACCCTGTACAATTCACATCGTCCACGAAGGGCAAAATCATCGCGTATTTCGGTGACTTCACGAAGCGCCATAACTTCATTTTCCATCCTTGTTTTTTGGTGAAGATTGTGACGATGGAACAATGCTCGCTCCGCAATTTCTCGAGGTTGTGGGTCAACGACTCCGCCCCGAATCATGCGCTCTCCAGTTATTTTGAAACCAATCCTCTCGAGGGCTTCACGTGTTTCCTTACCAAGGCTGGAAACCGGTTCACTGTTGAAGTTTGACAGCACGGCAACATCGACGAGTTGGTCGGCATGGTTGTCAAGCAGCAGCTTGAATGCTTCACAAAATTCGTCGATGTAAGCCGTAGGAACATGCAAATCCTTGATGACAAGGTAATCATTGACCTTGAACATCAAGACCTTGCCAATTGGATCAATGCCTTTGAACACAGGCAAATACCAGCCCCGGTCAAGAACGCTACGGACTTCCCAAATGAAACGAGACACATATGGATCAGATTGAGTAAGAATACGCATGGTGCGGTCTTCACGGCGTGGTTGCTGCAGCAATTCCACTTCTTCAGGCATGCAATAGAACGCTTCAGGATCGGGCACTAAGGCCATGACCTTGGCAATTCGTCCTGATTTTTCCAAATTCATCAACGCAACGGTGAGGTCCTCGAACGACCGCGTGACGTAGAATCTCAATGTATTGCCTTTGACCGGCCCCATCCTTCGAATGACATCGACGAGAGCGCTTTCGAAATCAAGTGGCTCATAGACATCGTGAACCCTGTGGAACAACGACAAGCGTCTTCGTCTACCAGGCACATCTTCGAATTGCTTGACCACAAGCATTTGCCGCTCTAAATTCGACATGGCGTACTTGAGGTCACGTTGCAGGGAGCGATGTTCATCACCCTTTGGGAAATCTGCCATGATTTCTTGCCGGGTGACATTTTCTCCAATTGGAATTCGTTTGAGCAGTTCTTCTTCCATTGGACCAACCCAAGGTTCGGGTTTGAGCCCCAGGAGCATTGGAATGGTTTCCTTCGTCGTATAACCCATTCTGTTGTGCAGCAATCGGCCCATGATGACGTCTGAATCGAGTTGCAAATCTTGCCAATCTTTGAATCTAAAGTCAGTCACCCTGTAGAGGAGTTCCTGCTGTTTTTGAAACAAAACGTGCGAGTCAAAAGCAGAAAAACCATCGCCATACTGCTGGAATGTTTTGTCGAGAACTAAATTTTGTACCCAGCGGTATTCAACCACATCTTCTGAACTATCAATCAGGCGATGCTCATCAATCTTGAGGATATATTCCGCTTCGTCTGTTTGTTTATAGAAACCTACAGAGAGAACATTTCGAGTTTCCAACTCATGGAGAATCTTGTCGACCATGGCTCGTGGGAACGGTAAACGCTCCTCCAACTGGTCCCCAGTATGAGGGCCTTCACTGCCCAACATTTCGATGATTTTGACACGCATTGCTTCGTGTGGATCACCAAGTGATTGCTCGCTCCAAGCGGTAGGAGTTCGCTCGTTAAATGACGTTGCAGTTTTGTAAGAAAGTCCTCGAGTGTGCAATTCCCTCAGATCTGTTACATCCTTGCCTCCGTTGACTGAAAGGCAACCGAGCGTGCCGTGAATCTCTGCCATGAATGGCGAGAACCACTTTCCATCGAGTTGTTTAGAGCCCGTACCGTCAAGTTTGGTAATTTTTCCTTCGGCACATAATTCTGTGACCCAACCTCGAATGGTATCGATTTCGATGCCTGCGAGTTTCTCTTTGTACAACGGATTGTTGAATTCTTGATCAAGTCCACCGCCGTGTGACATGAGCGTCATCAATTCCTTTGCATTGGTCGGAATTGGTGCTTTATCGAGGTAGAATTTGTCCAATTGTTCAGCAGTCAATTCTGTGGCAAGACTGCGTGTTCCAAGGAGGCGTTGTAAGATAGCAGGATCGATATCTTTGACCAGATATGCTCTTGTTTTCATTGCCATCAAGTCTTCAAATGCAGACATGAACAATGACATTCCGAGTCGCGAAGGTACAGTGACTTTGTTGTGAACAATCCTTGCATCACCCTGCACACACGATTGTAAGAACACCTCTAAACTCTTCATGTCGATATCGCCAAACAAAATTTCGTTTTTTGCTTCCCGCATCAATAGGCTGTCATCGGTTGTCCTGTGTTTGTTGAGTAAGGCTTCTGCCTTCTGTTGGAATTGTTGCGGGCTGATTTCCTCCGCACCAATTCGTTTTGGGATAATCATTGAACGGCCAGCTACTTCTCTGAACCGTTTAGCGAAAATTTGGGTGTTCACCACATAGCGCTCTATGACTTCATTGTGGTTATTATTTCTAAATTCCTTATACATTTGACCAGGGTCAACTTCTTCCGAGGTTCGAATCAACAATCCATTTTCATCAAATGACATTTCGATCACTGCGATGTTGTTGGATTCTGCGATACCTGCCATGAAATAGCCGAGAGCGGTATTGAATCCACGGCCACGACATGTGGTGATCATGTAGGTTGGATGTCCACCAGTCAGCACTTGTTCAACGAGAATTCTGTTCGGGTCTGGGACTTGGAATGAATCGAAACTATGCTCCTCGAGGTGCCTTGCGATGGCGTTCGCTACATCATTTGACAAACCATAGGCATCACGCAAGAGAATGCGTGGGTCCTCTTCTCTTCTTAATGAGACAATGCAGTGGCCAATGAGGTCCAACAGCGCACTAGAAAGTTCCCTTGAACGAGAACGCGCTTCACCAGACCACGATGGAACGGTTGGGCGGTGGCCAGTAACGGAGGCCACATTGACCCTCGTCCCTTGGATATTGGTGACCCTGTATGTTGAGCCACCCAAAAGAATCACGTCACCACCACGTAAATTGGATACGAATGAGCCCGAAAGTTGTCCAAGAATGGACCCTTCGGCATTGAACACAAGGTAGGAATTGTCTGGCGCAATGGTTCCAATGTTGGTGTAGTAAATCATTCGAGAATACCCACGTTTTCCGTAGATGTTTTCTTCCCAGTCAACCCATACACGTCGTTCTTCTTCCAGCATATCCAGAACTTCGATAAAATCATCATATTCGAAATTTCGATACGACCATGCATTCACGATAATTTCGTAGGCCTCATCAATGTCAATTTGATTGATGATCACAAGACCAATCATGAACTGTGCCACGACGTCCAGACAATTTTCTGGGAAATCTAACCTGTCCATGTCACCGGTTTGAATCGCTGCTTGTAATGCCGCCAACTCCAACAAATCATCAACGCTTGAGGGGAGGAAACGAGCACGAGGTATGCCGCCAACATGGTGGCCAGCACGGCCTATTCGCTGCAACGCTGTCGCAATGTCGCCAGGACTACCAATTTGCAGCACCAGGTCAACCGAACCAATGTCGATTCCCATTTCTAAGGATGATGAGGTGACGACAGCTCGTAGGTGACCATGTTTGAGTTTCTTTTCGACGTCCAGTCGTATTTTCTTGTCCATTGAACCGTGATGGCCGGCGACCAAATCACCGAGATAGGGTCGTAATTTGAGCACAATATTTTCCGTCATTTTTCTTGTGTTCGCAAAGACAAGGGTTGTGTTATGTGCTGCGATCAAATCTGCGACAGCCTCGATGTTTTTGTCAAAAATTTTCATCACAGATAAATCACTGAATTTAGGATCTGTAATCAAAATATCAAGATCCAATTCCCGTGAACCTGAGACCTTCGCAATGCAAACCTTCGTCGCTGCAGTCCTGCTTTCTTGATCATCACTGGCCACCAAAAATTCTGCAACAGTTTCCAGTGGCTCCATCGTAGCAGAAATTCCAATTCGCTGAACTGGGCGTGTGAGAAGCGTATCGAGGTAGGACAATGTGAGCGCAAGATGAACGCCACGTTTGGTTGGAACGAGTGAGTGCAACTCGTCAATAATCATGTATTCAACTTCGCTTACGATTGGTTGGAATCTTGGTGAAGTGATGGCAATAGCCAGGCTTTCGGGTGTGGTGATGAGGATGTGTGGAGGATTGCGAAGCATTTTTTGTCGTTCGCTTTGTGGTGTATCTCCGGTTCGAAGTCCGACTTTAATCTCTTGAGCACGATCGGGCAGGTACCGTTCAGATATTTCCTTGAGTGGGCCCAGAAGATTGCGTTGGATGTCGTTAGCGAGAGCCTTGATCGGTGAGATGTAAACGCAATAGACTCGCTTCTCGAGTTTGCCGTCAAGAGCTCGGCGAACAAGCTGGTCAATAATTGAGAGAAAAGCGGTCAATGTTTTTCCTGAACCAGTCGGGGAGCAGAGCAACAGATGTTCTTGTTCAATAATAGCTGGAATTGCTAATTTTTGTGGACGTGTGAAATCTGGAAATTTATCTTTGAACCAGTTGCGAACGGGTGGACATAACCGCTCCAACAAGGCCTCTGTTTCCAGAGGTTGGTCAAGATAGTGTATATCTGCCATTTTTTTCTCACATGCCCGTGAGTGTCAATCGAACGAAAGGAGTAAATGAACCTGTTGTTTTCATCCACTGGCATGGCTCGAGGGAAGAATCCGCTCAAGCCCAGCGTAATCCGCCTTTTTTCCATCGATTTACGACTTCTGTCTGGGGCCGTGGTGATGGTTTGAGTAATGGGGATGATTCAGCTTTTGGGGGTGTCTTGACTTCGTGGAGTGCTTGGGTTGGACACGAGCCTATGCACGAGAGGCAACCCACGCATTGTTCTTCCACCACAACGACGGGACGCTTTGGTTTGTCACGGCCTTCGGGAGAGTGAAGCAAAGGGAGAAGTGCCTCAAATGGACAATGGGGTATGCAAAGGTCACAACCCGTACAATCTGCCTCGATGATCGCCACCATCGATTGTCCCATGATTCTTGCATATCGCCGTGCTTCTTAACGCTACGGTTGGGGCTTTTCATGCCGAAATCGACGGTGAGATTGAAAGGTGGTTCGTGTTAGGAAGCATGAGCGTGGAAACGATGCAACAGGATGTTGAGCGGTTGGAACGCATGTCTGGGATGTTCAAGCGTCGTGGCATTATTTTGCCAGCCTTTGAAATCCATGGCGGTGCAAAGGGTCTCTACGATTTCGGACCTGTGGGCGGTCGTCTACGTAATCGTGTCAATCAAACATGGATTGACCATTGGCTTGCCCTTGGCAACATCGTCGAATTGTCATGCCCAACCGTTACTCCTTATGCTGTCTTGGAAGCATCAGGGCACGTTGGAGAGTTTTCTGATTTCATGACGATTTGCTCAGAATGTGGTGAAGCGAGTCGTGCAGATACACTGCTTGAATCTTCACATCCTAACCCTGATGCTTTGTCGAAATCCGAGCTGCAAGAGTTTCTTGTTAGCGTCAATCCTGAGTGCCCCAATTGTGGGGCCCATTCATGGAGTGAGGTCAGTGCACAGAATTTGATGTTTAACACCACCATAGGAGCAGGGACTTCAGGTCGCCCAGGATTTCTTCGTCCTGAAACAGCACAGGGCATGTTCACTTCGTTTCCTGCTTTACTGAGGCACAACAGGGATCGGCTACCATTTGGTGCGATTCAGGTTGGTAAAGGCTACCGGAATGAAATTTCGCCACGCCAAGGGATGATTCGTTTGCGCGAGTTCAACATGGCAGAACTAGAATATTTCATTAATCCACATGAAGATCCAGATCATGATTTCACTCCCTGGGAATCAATCCCTTTCCGACTGGTGCCTGATGAGGGTGAGGAAACAGAAATCACGATTAAAGCCGCATTGGATTCAAACATAGTTCGCCATGCTACAGTTGGTTTTTTCATGGCGCAAACATATGATTTCTTGATCAAGGTCGGCATCGATCCTGCTCGCCTAAGATTTCGACAGCATGAGTCTGATGAAATGGCTCACTATGCTACGGATTGCTGGGACGCAGAAATTCATGGGTCATACGGTTGGATCGAATGTGTTGGTATCGCACACCGAGGTTGTTATGATCTCGAAGCCCATGAAAAGGCAACAGGAAAAACACTCAGAGCTCGAAGGGAATTCAGCGAACCAAAAGTCGTCGAAATTGATGGATGGACCATGAATGGCGCTACAGCAGGACCAGCCTTCCGAGCCCTTGCTGGAAAAGTCAAAGTTCTGGTCGAAAAGCTTCCGGCTGATGCTACATTTCCAATGGTTTGCAGCCTTGATGACGGTCAAGAGGTGGAAGTTTTGCCAGAGCACGTTAAGCGTCTTCAACGAACAGAAACCATCACTGGTGAATGGTACATTCCTCATGTGGTGGAGCCTGCATTCGGTATTGACAGAATCATTTGGCACATCCTCGATCACGCTTATGACGATGAGGTCAAGAATGGTGAAGACTACACAATATTGAGGCTCAGTGAGCATGTAGCTCCGGTGGACTATTGCGTGTTCCCACTGTTTGAAAAGGATGGAATGGGCAAACTCGCTCGCTCACTTCATCGTTCCCTTTGCGGTCGACGCGGCATCGTATCAGTCTACGACAGCAGTGGCTCAATCGGGCGTAGGTATGCTCGTGCGGATGAAATTGGTGTGCCGCACTGTTTGACCGTTGATCATCAGTCGCTCGAAGACGCCACGGTTACCATACGAGACCGTGATACAGGTCAACAACACCGTGTGGCCATTGAAGACCTGCTTGGTTAACTTTACCTCATAACCTCATCAATATTGAAAGACCCTCGGAACGAACGACCACCATGACCGAGGTGAGCGATTGGACTGAGCGCCACCGCCCCACCTCGGAGCGCCATCTCGAAGGCAACGAAGTACAGCGTCGAAAAATCCGTGCTTGGTTGGACGATTGGCAGAACAGTACACCGAAAAAGAAAGCGATTTTGCTCGTCGGCCCCCCCGGTGTAGGAAAGACATCAGTGGCAAGGGCAATCGCCCAAGACCTTGGTTGGAACGTCATTGAATTGAACGCATCGGACGCTCGAAATGCCGCGGCGATTCGAAAAGCTGCCACTCAAGGCAGCACACATCGATCTTTGTTCCACGATCCAAACGCAAAAAAACAACGCACACTGATTTTGCTTGATGAAGTCGATCACATTTCGGGTGGACTTCGTGCTGTGAGTCAAGATCGAATTTCCAAAGCGATGCAAGGTGCAGATGAATCTGGGAAAGAAGTCAAACTTGCAGGCGACTCAGGAGGGAAGGCAGAATTGCTTGAGCTTCTTGCCAACACCAAACAACCTGTAATTTTGGCATGCAACGAAATTATGGGTCTATGGGGAAAGGGCTCCAGTTGGCGCAACACCCGAGATCGATTCAAACCACACGTCAATATCATTACCTTTGAACGGGCGAGCAATGAAGCACTAAGGAGGATTGCAAAGCGAGTTTTGAGAGAAGAAAATCTTGACTTCGATGAAGCAGCAGTGAGTGCTTTAGTCGCCAGTAACCCCGGGGATTTACGCGCCTTAGTCCGTGATTTGCAAGTACTCGCATCCACCGCCAACGGTGCGATTACAAAGTCAATGGTTGAGGCACAAGCAGATTCAGGACGACGCGACACGACCTTAGAGGTCTTTCCAGGTCTCGATGCACTCTACCGGTCAACTGAAGCACAAAAAGCGGTTGAACTCGGGCGTCTGATCGATAAACCACCGAGTGAATTGATCAATTGGGTGCATTGGAACAACGCTTCGTTGTTCCCAGAAAAAATCTCCATTCGCAGAGCGAACCATACGCTCGCTCTTGCTGCTCAAATGCTCATGGCTCAATACCAAAACACGGCCCATCGTTCGTGGTACTGGAGCGGACAACTTGCAAGCCTTTCAGCGTCCGTACCGAATAAAGTGCCGTTTAGAGATCGAATTTATTCGTCCTATCCAGCCTTCTTGCGACGTCAAGCCTCTTGGGTCAGGCCCGCCATTGTGGAACGATTGTCGGAATTTTCTGGTTCCAGTAAAGCAGCGGCAAGGGATGAATTGATGCCTCTTCTTTCTGCGATGGTGAAAGATTCACCAAACATCGGTGATTCAACTGACTTTTCTCTATCCATTCAACTCGGATTTTCAGCAGAAGAACACGCCTCCATGGCAGGGTTACCATTGAGCCGCCGATCGACAAAGGACCTGCTTGAGGCATACAATGTCGAACTTAATGCGTACATGGCGACGCAAGAAACACAGAAACCACTTCCAATTGAATCCACACCTGAATCAACGGATGGTGAGGCCAAGAAGAACAATGATGATCCGCCATCAGGCCAGATGAAATTATTTTGAACTAGGGTTTCTCATCGTCTTCCATAATTCGACGGAAGAGGGCGATTGCCGCACGATCGGATTGAACCTTTTCCTCCCTACGCCATGTGTGAGGATGCATGAGGATGACCGCAGTGAGAAGCTCAAGTCGACCAAACCACATTAAAATCGAAGTCATGACCAAAGCACCTGAATTCATTCCAGCCCATGTTGCAGCAGGACCATAGTCGCCAAGAGCAGGTCCCGTGTTTCCTAGCGATGAGGCAACCACTGTGATCACGCTCTCGAAGGTATCGTGTGGCATGAAAATGGACAAAAGAATGCTCGAGAGACCAAACAAACCTACCCACACGAACAACATACCTACAATCAATCCAATTTGGTTTTGTTCAACGACCTCACCATTCATACGAATTTGATCGATTTTTCGGGGTTGTGCAATTTTGACCAGCTCTCGCATGGCCACCTTGAACGCCAGTGTAATTCTGAGCAGTTTTAATCCACCAGCAGTCGACCCAGCACTCGCACCGACAATCATGAGAATGAAAATAATGAAATGAGTGACCATAGGCCAAGAATCACTGGCGTAATCCGTTGTTCCATACCCGGTAGATGTACCGATGGAGATGACATGGAACACACTGTGCCTTAATGAGGTTCCAACAGATGTCCCAGAGCCGATGAGTGCACCTGCAATCGCTAAAGAGGCAACCAACACATAGATTCCATAGTAGCGGAATTCTTCATCCGCAAATGCCTTTTTGAATTCGCGCTCTTTGATGAACCACATCAGTGTAAAATTGATTCCCGCAATGAACATGAACACAATGATGATCGTTTCAACAAGCAGAGAATCGAAGTATCCTATGCTCGCATCGTGTGTCGAAAAACCTCCTGATGGAAGCGTTGTCAATGCGTGGTTGATTGAATCAAACCAGTCCATCGAACCCGTCCCAAATAAAAGTGCAAATTCCAACAAGGTCAAGACGATGTAAAGCGACCACAATGCAATCGCTGTTTGCTTCAGTTTTGGTCGCAACCTCGACAAGGAAGGTCCAGTTAATTCAGCTCGTGCGAGGGCCATTCCACCTCCAATGACCCTTGACAAGATCATCATTCCAAGCATGATGATACCCATGCCACCAAACCATTGGGTCAATGAACGCCAAAGTAACAAGCCACGAGCTTGACTGTTGATGCAATCCTCAGTCACACCAGGTATGCAGTTCGGACTCATGTTATGGGCGATCACTGTGGCTCCAGTCGTGGTGAATCCCGACATGGACTCAAACCATGAATTCACAGCACCTCGAGCCATGTCAATCAACGCTATGTCTGGAGTGAAGGGACCATTGAACATGCCACCAAGCCAATACGGTAAGGCGCCAATGAAGACCGCAATTGGCCAAACGAGCGCCACACCAGCAAATGCTTCTTTGTCCCTTAATCGCTCACTTGTGTTTGTACGTGTGCCAAAACTGACCATCAAGATCCCAACAAATACTGAGATGAACGATGGAATCGCAAACGCTCTTAACGCTAATTCAACAGAATCCAAAACGCCAGTTAACACACCGCATATGGCAAGAGGAATTGATAACGCAATGAGCGTCCATCCCAAGATCAGATACAGCACGTCTGAGCGCATGGCCATCACACCCTAAATCGCTTTTCAATGTCTGAAATCCTATCTGGACTGCAGAAGATAATCAAACGATCTCCGTCCAATAATGTCTTTTCCGGAGAAGGCCTGAGGGATTCCCACATGCCAGCGGTGTTTCGTCGTTGAATGAAAGCAATTCTCATCCATTCTGGGAAATTGGCTTCAACAATTCGCTTGCCAGAAAACTTTGCTCGATCGTTGACTTCCATACTAACACCTACAATGTTGGGTATGTTGGTCAAAAGTGCATATGCCCCAGCTGTTTTTGTATGGATTTGAGCAAGCATGTTATCGACAGCGACTCGCTTTCGGTCAACTGCAAAAGTGATTCCCATTCGTTGGGTGACCTTGACCAAATCAGCATCGTATAGGAGTAAACCAGTTCGCTGAACGCCCATGTCGCTCGCCAAAAGCGCTGCTGCAATACTTGCCAAGTCATCTTGGAGTGCTGCGATGGCGATGTGGTGGTCAGGTATACCGATTTCAGTAAGGATATCACGATCAAGGTGGTCACCATGAATGACTTCGAGGTTCGGGTGTGCACCAGTGGAAGAGCCTGACAGTTCATTCGCTACCTGTAAATCACGTTCAATGACAGTAACTTTTGCACCAGATTCAAGCCAGTCGTCAGCGATTCTTCGGCCAATCTTATTTGCTCCGATAACGGCAACTCTGGGATTCACTGGAAAATCAGTGGCGGTGTGGCCAAAAATCGTTAGAATTCGATTAAAACTTGTTAGGCCAGTCGTTGCGACAGCGATTCTATCATTGGGAACGAGCATGAAATCTCCATCAGGAACAATGCTTTTTTCTCCTTCTCGCTTCAAACCAACAATCAATGGCATTCCGCCTTCAATTTGGGTCGAGGCTTCCCTTAGGGTACTGAAGACGACGCTCTTGGCGTTGCTTGTCACATCGAGTTCGATGATGTAAGCATCATGGCCAAATGGAATGACCTCTTCAATTGAGGAGGATCTGAGTCCCGAATGAAGTCGTTGAATTGCACCCTCGAGCGGATTGACCACATGGTTGACCTTCGCCCATTCTCTGAGGTGGCCATTGTTTTGTTCTTCGATGAAGTTCATCCCACGGACCCTACAAATGGAGAGCAGTGGATCAGCGTTCTCTGGAGCCAACTCAAGGTAAGCATGGTTGGCAAGTGCACATGCGAGGAGGTTTCTTTCATCCGAATTCGTTGCCGCAACGAAGACAGAAGATTGACCGATTCCTGCCTCATGCAACTTTTCCCGTTTGGTGAGGTCACCATGAATGACGAGAACATCCAAATTCTGTGCATTCTTTACGGCCCGTGAATCCGAGTCGACAAGGACAACATCAATGTCCTCTGCTCGTAGGGCCTTCGCTAAGTCGGTTCCGACTCTTCCTGCTCCACCAATTATTATTCTCATCAAAATCACCCGAGGTTTTCAGCTACCATTGGTACCTTGAACGTACCACCATTGACATTCACATCACCAATGGTTGTCCACAACGGTGGGGAACGGTCGATGCCTGTTGAATACATTCCAGGCCGATAATATGCATTGAGAAGGTCACCGCTTGGATCTGGTTCTTCAATCCATGCGATGTAGGCTGTTGGCGTATGGAGAAGCCATTTGTTATTGACGACATCGACTTGGCCTTGAACATAACATGTTGCAAGTTCAATATCTCGTTGTTCACAATACTCGTTGCTGAGTGGAAGCTGAATGTATCCCCATGCGTGGGCTTCCCACACCTGATAGTTTCCATCCGTTAACGCACCAAACGCATACCAACCTGGTAGGTTTTTGACACGCAATAAGGAAAGGAAGGCGTTGGTTTGCTCATCACAATCGCCGGTTCCGGCTGCAAGGCATTCTGGACCGCTGCGCGCAATAATCGGTGCTTGCTTGTCATAGGTGGCATGCTTATGGAGGTAGTCGAAAGCTGCCCTTGCATAGCCGTAAGCGTTTTCAGCCTCACCCTCAGGAAGACTTTGGCTGATTTGATTTGCGACTTCAATGACTTCTTCATGTTGGGCATTGATGGCCCAGCCACCAAGGGAACGACTGTCAATGACCGGGCTCATGCCTCGATCATACCACTTTGCGGCTCGATATTGTTGGGCCTCTCCAAATGCATCACGAAGAGAGACATCATCAAAGGTCCCACTGTTGTCCATATTGATACCGCTATCTATGCCATTGATTCTTGAATCTACACGACCAGAGTCCCACCACGAGTAGGCAGTGCTTGTGAGTGTGATTGTAAACACAAATGATGATGATTGTCCAGGGTCCAGATTCAACTTCACTTTGACGCATGCGCCTACACTGCAGAAGTCATTCCCCTCGCCACTTCCGGGCCACCACAATTCATGTCCGTTATTTGTCGTGATTTTATCATCGACCGAACGTGTTGGCTGTCCGTTCAAAGGAATGTTGAACACCTCAGTTTCGTCGATTGTCATCGATAGAGCAGTGATTTTTTGAACACTCTGTGTCGGCATAGCAAGCGAACCATCGGTGTACTCGAAATGGGTGTTGGATCCATTGAGGGACCTCACATCAGGCGGTATGACTATATTTTCCGTTAGGTAACCTTCACCGCCATTGTTGACGACTTCAATTGTTTTTGCGACGGAGTAAGTCGTTTCAATCGGATAGAGATGGAACGGTGCGGCTTGTAAAAGAACAGATTCTTTGACCGCAGCAAATTGGGCAATCGAGGCCTCTTGAACAGTAGGAGATGTGAAGACAAAGGCGATAAAAACAACCATGACAATCATCCGCGACTTGTTTCGTGTCCGCTTCATGATGTTTTTCGATCGTCCTGTATGCGTTTGAATGACGCCAGGTGCAGTTGGCCGTTTTGTCATTTTGTAGGTCGTATCTTTAGAACCACTGTTGAATTGCTGTTCCAAAGCGAATTGCTTCGAATGAAGATTTGCTAACACGCGACCGCATGAATAGCAAATAGTGTCGCCCGGGAGGGTGACACTTCGGCAATAAGGGCAGGAACCCATGGTTGTAAGGCTGAGCGGGCGTTGTATAACCGTTGTGTGCGGAACGCCCCACAAATGCTTAATTCCAAAGAGCCATGATTTTTTGGTATATTGTCGCTCTATCGACTTAGTAAATATTTACTCACTCAATTGCTAATTTTATTGGCATCCATTTCCGCTGCAAGTTTCTCACGAACCTGTCGTGCCCACATCTTTCGAAGACGTTTTTTACCTTCGCTTGGGATTGAGTCCCAAATCCATTCATCGGCTTTTCTATTCACCAGCAATGCGAACGGTATGATGAACACCCATGCGAGTGGATCGACCACAGCAAAAGCGAACATGACAAGGTATGCACAACGCCAGAATGTTGAACGCAGAACAGCACCCCAACGTTTCCCTTCAAGCATAAGTTGTCCATGAAAACAGCAAATCAAAGCCTCCGTGCGAGGCGCAAATAGACCAAAACCAACAACCGTTGCCCACAGTGTTGGGCTCAGAAGCGATGAATGGATTTCGTACACTCTGTACAAATGAACCATGCCGACCATTGCTCCAATCGCTAAACCCAATGCCCAACCACTTGTTGGTTGGGAAGAACCAGATCGCACTCGTTCGCGTCTCAACAGCAAATGTGCACCGACAGATGCCATGAGGCATAGAATCAGTAAATTCACCGGATTAACAACGGCGCTTGTATCGTCTGCAACGAATCCAAGATAAGGTAAAAGAATGAAATTATGGGAAAGCGAGGCGTATATTCCACCGAGGAGGATGCCCCAAAATACATTGCTCCAAGCTGTTGGCAAGTCATAGAATCCTGAGTATTTTGTCATGACACCTCGCCATCCAAGGTTCATGCCAATCAGCGATGTAATCGCTGCGGCCTGAAACAGAAAGAATGTCGAGGCCATGTTCCTGCCTAACCATTACCCTTCATCAAAGCGTTGCCTCAATTTTTGGATGGCGTTGGATTCAAAGACCTCGATGAGTAGCCCATACCATGGCTCGACTGCTTTTGTTCGGTGGGAAAGGAGGCGTTGGTAAAACGACGACTTCGGCTGCAACCGCTGTATGGTTGGCTGATGCAGGTCTTCGAGTGCTCCTTGTTTCAAGCGATCCAGCCCACTCAACCTCTGACTCTCTCGATGTCGAATTGGATTCAACACCAACTCCGGTGGATGGTGTACCGGGACTTTTCGGATTAGAAATGGATCCAGAATCGAAAATTTCCTCCGTCTTACCGAAGATGGGTGAAATGATGAACGGTATGAATGGGAGCGGTGGTCTTGGTGGCTTGGGTGGTTTGAGCATGATGCTAGAGCCAAACGCGAAGGAAGAAATGGATGCTATGCGAGATGAAGTAAAAGCATCGGACATGGTAATCCCTGGACTTGATGAAGCTCTTGCTTTTGATGAATTGCTCCGTCATGTCGAAGACCCTACATGGGACGTAATTGTTTTTGATACCGCACCCACAGGCCATACCCTCAGATTTCTTTCACTTCCCGAACTCATTGAGTCATGGTCGGACAAGATCATTCGGATGATGCGTGTTTCTGGAGGCTTACGCTCCATGCTCTTTGGGCGTAAAGAAAGCGATGCAATGAAAGAGGAGTTGGAGCGCTTCCGACGTCGTGTACTCCACGTTCGCCGAGTGCTGTCGAACGAATCCATCACTTCGTTTACCTTGGTCACGATTCCAGAACGAATGGGAATCAATGAGACATTGAGGGCTCATGAATCACTTAGTGAATACAAATTACCTGTTCCAAATTGTCTCGTGAATCGGTTGACACCAGAATTTGATCATCCATTCCTGGCTCACCGTCGCGCAGCAGAATTAGAGCGTGTTGAAGAGTTAAGGACGGAAATGCCAGAGGTGAATATTGCGACAATGGAACTTCTTGATGATGAAGTGGTGGGGATTGAAGCGCTTCGTCAGGTTGGAATTCGCCTCTATGGTGAAGTCAAAACCCACCCGAGTGACCTTGGCCCACACGGCATTGGAACCGCTCTACAACATTCTATACATCGAGGTATGACAAGGGATATTAAGGGTAATGTGGAACGAATTTCACTTCATTATCCCGGCATCGCTCGCGAGGAACTTTCACTCCGAAGTGAGGATGGTGTTCTCTACGTAGGATTAAATGGTCGCGAGCGAGAAGTTATCACCTCGGTCCCAACAAAAGCAAGTAAGGTTTCTGCAAAACTCGAGGGTGATGTCTTACATCTTGATGTCCCACTTGATCAGGATTGAGGCAGTACATCTCATGGGTGGGTTGAAATGGAGAAGCGGATTCGCTAAGTCATGGCACTCGAAGGCCTTTCTAGGGGTATTTTCCGCTCCATCGGGTTGCTCAAGAGCAAGCGAAAGTTGGATGATGAAGAACTTCGAGAGATGACTCGCAGCCTTCGTCGTGCCCTTCAGGAAGCTGATTTCAACGTCCGTCAAACTAAAGAAATCGTCGAGCGAATGGAATCAAGGTTACGAGAAGAGGAACCAAGGCCAGGGATCACACTTCAAACCCATGCCATGAATATTCTTTACACTGAACTGGTGAGACTCCTCGGCCCTGCTCATCAATTCCAGCCCCACGGGGCCACGCTCTTGCTTGTTGGATTGTACGGACAAGGTAAGACCACAACCACTGCAAAATTAGCAGAATGGTACCGCCGAAAACACGGACTTCGTGTCGCTGTGATCGAGGCTGACGTTCATCGTCCGGGTGCCTATGCGCAGCTCTCTCAATTGCTCGAAGACTCCACTGTTCAGGTCTATGGTGAACCTGAAACAAAGGATGCCCCAACCATTGTTCGTAATGGTTTGAAAGCATGTGCAGCGGCAGATCTTGTTATTGTCGATACTGCTGGCCGTCACCAATTGGATCAAGAGCTCGTTGACGAACTGGAACAAATTTCTGGATTGACACGTGCCAATGAACGTTGGCTTGTCATTGATGCACAAGTTGGTCAAGCCGCAGGGCCTGTTGCAGCATCATTTCATACGCTCGCAGGCGTGACAGGTATTGTCATTACCAAACTGGATGGTACCGCTCGTGGTGGCGGTGCTTTGTCTGCTGTAGCAGCGACGGGTGCTCCAATCGTCCATATTGGTGTAGGGGAAAATATTGGAGATTTGGAGAAATTTGAATCCGATCGTTTCATTTCTCGACTCCTCGGGATGGGGGATATTCAGGGCCTCATTGATTTGGCTCCCGAAGACATGGATGAAGAGGAAGCAATGCGACTCACCCAGCGCTTGATGAGTGGCCGCTTTACCCTCAATGACATGTACAAGCAAATGGAAATGATGTCGAAAGTTGGGACCATTGACAAACTCATGTCGTTCCTTCCAGGAAACATGCTTGGAGGCATGGGCGCTATGTCGAAGGGACAAAAAGAAGCCATGCAGGGTAATCTTGATCGTTATCGAACGATCATGGACAGCATGACGGCATGGGAGAAGAACGAACCTGCGAAAATCAAAGCTGATCGCATCCGTCGAGTTGCACGTGGCGCAGGTGTTCGCGAAAAAGATGTTCGTGAACTCATTGCACAATGGAACCGATCGAGAAAAATGATGAAAGGCATGGGTGGCAATCGCAAACTCAACAAACAAATGCGGAAGATGATGAAGGATGGAGATATGGATCTAGATCCATCCTCATTTGGTATGTGATTCAATCCAAGCCACACTTCAGTGATGGGCTTTTCCCAAATCGTTGCGGTTGTCCTCAGTAGGTCTTTGCTAACAGGACTCGACGTATGGTTGGATTTCCACTCATGTGGCACGGACGAGCTTCATCGTAATCGTCTGTTGAATCACCAAGGAAAGCAAATCCAGTCAGCCTTTCGATGGTTTCAGCATGGGCGTCAGTTCCATCAAATGGCAATTCGTAAATGTGTCCATCCTTGACTTCGCCTTCGAGCACATAGACATCATCTACGAGTCTGATCGGCGGTAGTGGTTGAATGACATCTGACATATGTGCCTGCGAACGCTTTCGCAGTTCATCAGAAATCTCATCTAATACATTGAGGCAAGCCTCTGTAATATTGTCCAGAGGAAGTGGTTCTTTTCCACCGGTTCGGCGGGCTGCAAAAGCCGTGCCCTGCGCAATGTCACGCGGTCCAATGTCAAGTCGCAATGGAACGCCTTTGATCTCCCAATCGTAGTATTTCTGGCCAGAGCGAATATCACGGTCATCGACCTTGACACGCAGTCCGTGACGGCGAAGGGTTTGAGCAACTTCTTCTGCCACGGCAACGGTATCAACATCAGAATTTTTCTTGATCATTGGGCAGATGACAATTTGGTACGGTGCAACCGCTGGGGGCATAATGAGTCCATTTTCATCCCCGTGCATACCAACGACAGCACCTAACAGACGTTCCGACATCCCGTAGGTTGTTTGATGGCAGTGTTGTTGTTGAGCATCGAGGTTCTCATAGGTGATATCGAACGCCTTGGCCCACTGATCACGGTAGTGATGGCAGGATGCAACTTGTAAGGTTCGCCCGTTCGGCATCACTGCATCGATTCCAATGGTGTACCACGCACCCGGGAAGGTGTCCCACAGCGGACGCTTTGCTTTGATGACAGGCAGACAAAGATCGTGCATGAGATTGTCAACGATTTGCAAATCTTGTTCAATTTGCCGAGTGGCGTCTTCTTCATCTGCATGCGCAGTGTGCGCTTCAAAGAAATGAATCTCTCGAACACGGATGAAGGATCGGGTTTGTTTTGTTTCATAGCGAAACGTGTTCACCATCTGATAGACTTTCAATGGTAAATCCTTGTGTGAACGAATCCACAATGGAAACATTGTGTACATTGCGGTTTCGGATGTAGGTCGCAAAAACATTGGAATGTCGAGTTCATTCTCACCCGCATGCTTAACCCAGTACACTTCCTTCTTGAAACCACCTTCTTCGTCTTCATCACGCAAATCATCAGGATCAACACCCTCTTCCCTGGCTCGCTTGAGGCGTGCCACCAAGGCATTTTCTCGTTCCAGTAAATGCTCAGGAATCAAGAGAGGAAAATTGACTTCTTCATGGTCTGTCCGTTCCATTTCACTGTGTGTGAGTGAATCAATGAGTTTCATTGTCTTCCATCCGTATGGACGCCATACATCCATACCCTTGATTGGATAACGTTTGTCGACAAGTTCAGCAGCCTCGACAATGAATGGATACCACTCGTTGAAGTTCTCTTCTTTCGAAGGAATTCCGCGCTTGGCCTTGCCGGGTCCTTGGCTCATGGATGCTATCCGCCGCCACCTGCTCATCAAGATGACGCATCATTCAGTGCAGGAACCTGCACTTGATTCACTTTGACAAAGGCCACCAGCGCTGCACCACACCAAACCGCTTCAAGGATTAGAAAAGCCCACTCGTCAATCAAATAAGCACGAATGCCTAACAAACCGGATCCAACAGCCATGAGCAACAAGTATGTCGTTTGCTTGCTGTGGAGGACATTCCGTGTTTCCAACACAAAAGCGAGTAAGATCGAAATCATTCCCAAATAGGAAAGAATCAGGGAGACAGCATCGATGTCCATGTGAAATCACGAACGGCGCCATACGATGATCATTGCAGCAAGGAGGGCGATGATTGCAACGATATCTGGGATGCCGAAAGGACCATCTGGGTAGGGAAGAGACCAACCCATTCCTGTACCCAATTCATGGAGGCTTGCAAGGTTCATTTTTGTATATCCATCAGATGGACACAAATCGCTTTCTAGACACCCGCTTCCCAACAATGAGTGAAGCAAACCAAACAGATTGGTCACGACCAGAATCAAAAGCGCACCTAAGGCGAAAAGTGGGAGTTTTGATCCACCTGAGGTGGTTGGTAAAGGAGCAATTGGCGGTAAATCACCACCAAGAGGTGGCAACTCTGCAGGGGAGGCAGGGGCTATGTCACCAATGACTTCAATCAGCATGTCGGTTGGGGGTGCAACTTCGGTGACATCTGCATTCGACGAAGCGGGCATATCGACCATATCTCGCGCTTTTTTGGGACGAGCAGGCGTGATTTTGATGCCGTACAAGCGATCGGCAAGCGATACCAAAGCAGGGTCATCCGCAATATCTTCAGGGGACAAATCACCATCCAATAATGCCTGTAACTTGTCACGTGATGACGTCATTGGATACCCCCTGTGTACCAACCGTGGAGGACTTCATTGAAGAATCCTCCTTCTCAATGAAATTGTGCAAACCTTAGGCATGACCGGCTTTTTCGACTTCAGCCCAA
>CBFIIS010000009.1:0-43302 GCA_965662715.1 Candidatus Poseidoniaceae archaeon
TATGGATCAAGTTCACCCATACCATAGGTGACCGGTCCTGCAAACAATCCCTCAATGATGTCCGGACAAATGTTGTCCATGTCTTCTGCATTATAATCCACTGTGCTGCCGAAATAATTCATGTGCATGACTTGGCTTCGTGCCTCTGCGCTGCCATTCTTGTAGAGCAAGGGGTGGAGGCCTGTTGTTCCAGATATTGGTACAATCGTCGCCAAATGCTCGCTTCCGTGTACAGCGGCTTCCCATTGAGTCGCACCTTCGTAGGATTTGCCATACAAGCCCACTTTACCGTTCGACCACTCTTGTTGACCTAGCCATTCAACGGCTTTGTGAATGCCCCAGCCTTCCCCTTCACCACGGTAATCAAAACAACCAGATGATTCCTCTGTTCCAAACACGGAGACTTGTGCAAAAGCGTACCCGTGAGGAATGTAATTGTCGTAAATGAATTCGCCGCGCCCGGCACCGACCACATTCGTGGCGCCAGATTCGTCGCCTGGTTGGCCGTAGGAGAAGTAAGGGCTCACCACAGCGATGACCGGGACCTGTTCGCCCATTTCTGTGTTGGATGGGAGCCAGTATGAGAGATGGACATTTGATGTCGCTGGGCCGGTTTCCCACACCTCAGAAGTGTCTACCTCGAACGTTGCTTCTTGTACATCCAATGCAGTGTAGGGGCCTGGCTCGAGCACGTATGAATAACTGTCCGTCCAGTTCCATTCGAGTTGGTGGCGGTCCCAGACATCAGGGTACATTGAATCCTCGACCGGCGTTTCGCCACTCGGTTGAGATGCGCCTAGACATCCGGACAGTGGGCCGAGGAGGACCAACAAAGTCAGCAGCCAAGCAGAGCGCATTGACACTGCGGTACTGTCGGCTGTCATGAATGTGATGCTATGCTGTAACCTCAAAGGTTGGGTGCTTGTGGGAGGTGCATGGTAGTGCTTGTCACTGGCGCAGCAGGCTACATCGGTTCACATGTTGTCGAACAGTTACTGTTGCAGGGCCGTGCGGTCCGTGCAACAGCACGAAAAGCGGCAAGTGCCTCGTTTTTGACCAACTTTGAGCTGAGAAACGGGGCGTCATTAGAGGTGGTTGAGATGGATTTGTTGAATCCTGTGAGTGTTGATGCGGCGGTGGACGGATGCACCGAAGTGATCCATTGTGCTGCGGTGCTGATGGTTGGCATCAATGAAGTTCAAAGCGATTTGATCGACCCTTCTGTTCAAGGCACGATGAATGTCTGTAACGCAATCAAAAAAGCAGGAACTGTGAACACGATCATCCACACTTCTTCAGTGGCAGCCATCAGAAGTTCGATGTATGTCAATGGGCATGTGTTCACGGCCGAAGACTGGTGTAATGATGCGTCTGCAGAGGTCAACCCGTACGGCTATGCAAAGGCGGAAGGGGAGCGCGTGATGCGCCGGTTTGTGGAGCAAATCGAACAAGAAAAGCGGCCGCGACTCGTGACCATTCACCCTTCCTTGGTGTTTGGTCCGATTCATCATGTGCGCCACCTCAACGGGTCCATGGCCTACATGAAGCACTTTGCTGGAAGGATGCCGTTTGTTCTAAACACTCACCTCAACTTTGTCGACGTCCGGGATGTTGCAGAGGCGCATGTTGCTGCGTTAACAAAGGGGCCTGATGGAAAACGAATCATCGTTCACACGCGCGGCATGTGGATGAGGGAAATCGGACTTGAATTGAAGCGGTTGAGGCCTCGTTCCTCCTATGCTACCAAGGTGCTTCCAAAATGGCTCACCGTTGTCATGGCCGCCTTCCATCCGAAACTTACCGTCAAAGCCGTCAAGCCAAGCTTAGGCCGTCATGTTGGGTATGATGTGGGCACCTCATTTGACGACTTAGGTATGAGTCCCACTCCAATTCAAGACACATTCCTCGACGGGTTAGATTCGATTGAACGATTCAAAAGCGCTTGAAAATGAGCCGTAAGATATGAGGGGCTGGTGCCCCTCGGATAGAGCATGCAGCCAGAGGATGTTTGGGGCCAACGATGGGCGATGAACACCTTGCCCATGGCCAGAACCTACATGGAAGTGGCATGCAGAAAGCAAAGCCTCGTTTGTTTGGCTGCTGATCGCTCAACCATGGCCGGATTGTTTGACCTGATTGAAACTGTAGGCCCTCATATCGCTGCACTGAAAACACATGTGGACTTGGTCGACGATTGGACCAGTGAAGCGTGGGCACGATTTTGTCAGGCGGCAAAAGATGCTGATCTCTTGATTTTCGAAGACAGAAAATTCGCCGACATTGGGGGCATCAGCCGCAAACAAATGGCTGGGGTGTACAACATTCGAGCATGGTCGGACTTGGTGACTGCTCACTTGATTTCCGGGCCTGATATTGTCGATGGTTTGCAGGCAGGATGGTCGGACGTTGGTCGAGAAGGAGGCGTCCTTCTTTTGGCTCAAATGTCAAGCAGGGGGAATCTTTTGAATCCAGAATACACATCGAACGTGGTTGCAAAGGGTAAATCTCATTCCGGTGTTTTTGGATTCATCGGAAATGGTTCAAGGCCCGATGAATTGAGGCAACTACGCAACGCCGTGGGCGATGGTAAGTTGATTTGGACACCAGGGGTCAACCTGGCCGTCGGTGACGGTGAAATGGGCCAACGATACGGACACCCAAGAGAGGCTGTGCTCGCAGGTTCGGATTGCATCATCGTTGGCTCAGGCATTCACAAAACTGACGATCCTCGACAGCAAGCTGCTGCCTATGCTGCGTCTTCGTGGAACGCCCTTCAAGAGCGGTGAAGGGTATCTTCTTGGAGGAGGTACGCCTCCACTCACCATGCTCACTGTGATTGGCTGGATTTTGGCCATCGTTGTGACGCTGGTTCCAAGTTACATGATTTGGAGGTATGCAAAGCGCGCGGTGGAGTTGGACGAACGTATTGCCGCTTGTGACCCAACCCTACTCACCGATGATGGCCTCAACATTTCACGGTTGATGGCTGTCCCCCAAGGAACGCAGTACCTAGAAAATGCACAAATCATCATGCCTTCTGCCGCGCCCATGCCGATTCATAGCCCTGTCATGGGTCAAACTGGCGAGCCAAATTCAGACCAGTAATACGCTGCCCCTATAATCGCCAGAACCAGGATAATCCATTTCGCCGTGCCTTTCTTTTTTGGCGGTTTTTCAGGTGTGATTTCGGCGCTTGAAACGGTAATTTCACTCGATTTCTCGAGATCTAAAGCAGTTAGAGCTGATGGTTGAGGGAGTGGGAGGGGGGGCATTCCTGGCAGTGGAGGAAGGGGCATAAGTCCCTCATCCGGCTGAGGTTTGATTCGATCTTCTGGGTAGAGTTCGTCGAGATCTTCAAGCCCTGGAGCTTCTGGTATTGGACCGAGAACTTGTTCCCAAATTTCATCCAGAGCCGCAGATGAGACCGGTTTCTCAAGCCAGGCAACAGCGCCGGCGGAATGTGATGCGTCACGAGCTAAATCTGATAGTCTGCGGGGCGTGATGAAAACAATTCTACCCTCGCCGCCATGTTCGCGCATTTCCAAAGCCGCCAGATGGCCATCGAGGGTTGGTATGTCGAGAGCGATGACAACAAGTTCTGGGTCGAGGCGGATGTATTCGTCAACCGCTTGATCACCGTCCTCACAAACCACGACGTGGAATTCTTTGACGCGGAAGACTTCGGTCAGCCTTCGTGTGGACATTGGGTTGTTGTCAACAATGAGCACTGTGGGTGCGGATTCTTCGTCTGCCGCGGTGACATATGCCATGTGAATCATACCCCTGAGTTCGCTCTTGCACATCAATCATACGCAAGACGAAGTTCATTCTTCACTGTCTGAGGGGGTAGAAAGGTCTTCCACAGGCCCTGATTGCGGGTGTGCGAAGGTTTCACGCACTGTTTCGGATTGAGACGTAGCGTCTTCCATTTCCCTTCTGCGGTTTGGGGCTTTCAAAAATTGTAATTGTAATTCGCTTACAATACCACGAAGCATTCGTTCCTCTTGATCGGTGATGTTGCCTTTGGATTTGTTTTGAAGCACGCGAAGCATGTCAATGCCGGCTTTTGCTTCTCCAAGGTTGAAGATAAAGTTGCCCTCATTATCCGGAATCATGCCCATATGGAGCAATGATGAACGCTGGAACATGTGAATAAGTTGGAAGAATTGTTCAGTCTCGTCGTCCTTGAATGTGCCCGACATACCATCAGCGAAGTGGCCAACCCCTATCGCTTCATCGCCGAATTTCAATCAAACATTTGCTCAAGAAGCCAATCCGGATCGAACTGCTTCAAATCCTCATACCCTTGACCAACCCCCGCAAACACAATTGGTCTACCAGTGGCGAAGGCGATTGAAAGCCCGGCTCCACCCTTCGCATCGGTATCCACCTTGGTGAGCACTGCCCCGTCAAATTTCATGATTTCCTGGAACATTCTTGCCTGTTCCACGGCGTCATTACCTGCGAGTGAGTCGCCGACGAACAGAGTAAGATGTGGGTTTGCAACGCGACGGACTTTGTTGAGTTCATTCATGAGATTGACTTTGTTTTGCATGCGCCCCGCGGTGTCGACAAGGACAACGTCCACGCCTTTTGCGCGAGCGGATTCGATGGCGTCACGGGCAATGGCGGCGGTATCGCCACCTCGTTGACTCGATACACAACGGATGCCGAGGTTTTCACAATGGGATTCCAGTTGTTGGATTGCCCCCGCCCTGAATGTGTCGCCCGCTGCAGCGATCACGCTGTGGCCGCTGCCGAGTAACCGGTGAGCAATTTTGGCTGCAGTCGTGGTTTTCCCAGTTCCGTTCACGCCGACCAGCATCACAACCACTGGTGTGTCTCCTGCTTCGATGAAACCGTTGACTGATGCATCGAAGTCCCAATAGCCGGCAGCAAGTAAAGAGCGGAGCGCGCGCTTGAGCGCTGCCTCCAACACTTTGGCAAGATCTGCGCCCTTCCGTAGCCTTGATCCTACAAGGCTAGTGCGCAATGCCTCGATAATCGCTGATACTGCATCGCTGGAGATATCTGATTCAAGGAGCACCCACTCCAATTCTTCGAGTAAGGTGTCAAGGGCGCCTCCAGCCTTAATCACGCGCCCGCCTTCCTGGACGACACCGCCACCAAGATCGACGGCTACTTTGGTTCCAGCCTCGGTTTCGACTTCCGCCTTTTTCACAGAACCTTTTGGTGCAGCAGCCACGCTAACCAATTGTCTACCGGTTGTTGTCCGCATCATCGATAAATCAACTTTGGAGCCTTCCGGGCGGGCAACCTCAACTGCGCCGCGCTTCTTCATCTCCTTTTTCAGTTGCTTTTCTCGCTTCGCGTCCGCTTTCTTGGCTTTCTCGGCGAGTTTGCGTTCGCGTCGTGAAAGTTCTCTTGGAAGTTCTATTTCTTCTTCGTCGTCCCAATCGTCCCAATCGTCGGAGGGTGTGGTTTCCACGGGGTCAAGGGCGTCGAGGTCTTCCCATTCTTCTTCATCCGGAGTGGTTGGTTGTTGGGCCGGGGTTGGACTCGGCGATTGGGGTTGTTGTCCCGCTGCAATCAAAGCAGCTTGTGCTTCTTCAGAGCCTTCATCGGCTGAAAGCGCATCAGCATCGGTTTGTTCTGCAACTTCATGAACTCGTTTTCGGAAACGATCGAATAAGCCCATGGTTTCACCTCAGTCGTCCAATGTGAGTTCCTTGCCGATGCGGCCCTTACGACGCGAAGTGCGCTTTGGGGCCTCTGTTTGATTCGTATCCTCATTGGATGGGGGCGCAGGGGCTGGAGTTGAAGAGGGAGGTTGGGATTGTGCAGCGGTCATTTTGCTGGCTGCTTCATTAAAGGCTTCAGCGAGCCCTGTAATTTTTACTTCGAGAGCGGAAGATTGCTCTTGGAGTTCTTCTTGAAGAAGGTTGATTCCATCAAGGCGTTCTTTTGTAATGCGTTCTGCTTCGCCCCATGGTTTCTCTCCAAACACCCCACTTCCGAGGTCGACAAGGGCGGTTCCTTGTTGCTCGCCCTCGTGCGTATAACGCAGCGAAACGCCCGAACCAATGGTAAGGCGGGCACTGGTTGAGCCATCTTGAACGCCCTTTTGGAGATGGGAAAGAATTGTTGAAGTCACACGGTGTTCTTCAATGACCTTTGAAACACGTTCTATTTGCGTATGGAGGTCATCCAGTTGTTTACGATGAGCGTCTATGGTGCGAGCCATGCGTTGTAATTCAGAACGATCCACCATAGCAATCACACCTCCGAGAACGGGGTCATAGAAGAATCCGGCGTTGCCGGATACGTTCACTCTTCCTCTGCCTTTTGCGCAATAGCACCGCCAGCAGCGGCGATTTGATCACGGAAGTGGTGGGTTATTCGGGGTTCTGTCGAAGTCCGGGGGTCGATTTCACTGACGGAGTCGATTGAAATTGAACGGCGGTTGGCCTTGTGCCTCGAGCCCATGATCGAATATGTTCTGTGTTCCGCATCGGCTGCACTGCTAGCAGGCAGGTCGATCGAAAATTCTTGGCGCATGCTGCCGAAGGGAGCGATTCCTGTTACACGGTAAGCCTTCATCGAGTTGGGCGACTCGCAAACCCAACTTAAACGCGCTGGCGCGACTTATCCGCCCAAATCATGCGCGAGATTGACAAAGTTTGACGGGGCAACGGGAATCATGCGCCGGGCTTTTTTGATGGTGTTGCTGCTGTTCTTGCCGGCAGTAAACGCTCACGTCGCCCCAGAACTGCTTCCCGAAGGAGAGGGTGTAGGTCATGAGGTGCTTCTTTCCATTAACGAAGGCGTGTGGACCTATGATGAATGGTCTGGCCTTGAATCAAAAGGCGTTGTTCCGCTTCGCGTGATCTCGCCTACCGAATTGATCGGTTGGGCGTTCGATGATTTCAGCGAGGATGGGTTTGCATCTTCCCCCTCGCCCGGCGCCATCTGGAAATCTGGCCTCGATCATATGGACCCGCGTGGCGGTGATGTTGTGCGTTTGTTACTCGAGCCTCGATTACCGGTCGAGGCGTTCTCGGTACTGCAAACGCAATTTGCCGCATTGGGTATTCTCCTGCCCGACGGGCACGAGGCTTCGCCGCTGGCACCGGTCCACGTCATTGAATGGCCAAACAATCTTGCGCTGAGCCGCGCTCTTGCCATCGAGGGTGTGCTTTGGATTGAGCCTGTTCTTGACACGGTTGCCAGAAATGCTCAATCGTCTTCACTGATGCAGAGCGGTGAATTTTCTCAGCACCCTGCATGGTCGCTTGGCATCAATGGGGATGGTGTGATCGTTGGTGCTGCAGATTCTGGCCTCGATGCTGATCACGCTTGTTTTCGAAATGCCACTGCTCTTGGCGCCCTTGGCAGCAGTGGAGAAAACGGAAGTGAATTGACTGGTCTGCCGGGAGAGGCGCATCGAAAACTCATCCTTCTCAATACAACAATTGACGGAGGCGATACTCAGGGGCATTCTGATTATCGTCATGGGACCCATGTGGCTGGGACATTGAGCTGTTACAATGTTGATGATGAGCGCAATGGTGAGTTCCCCTCAAACGGTTCTGCACTCGCCCATGGAACGAGATTGGTGATGCAAGATATTGTCTCTTCAGACGGATGGGTGCCCCCTGATGTCGATGCTTTACTTGTTGAAGCAGGTCTGCATGGCGCCCTCATTCATTCAAATTCATGGGGAGACGATACCACGGCCTACACTGCAAGAACGGGCGATTTTGATGCTTGGGCATTAGCAATGCCATGGTCTCTCTCGTTCATTGCGCCAGGTAATACCGGGTCGTCGTTGCTGGAGCCAGCAAATGGAAGAAACATCGCTGCGATTGGGGCCTCTGTAAAATCTGAGCAGTCAGAGCGTTGGAGTGCATCCTCTACTGGTCCCACCGAGGCGGGAACGAATGGAATATTTGCCCTTGCCGTAGGTACGTCGATTCAGTCGGCAAAGGCCGATAATATTGCAGATTCGTACAATGGAGATCTCCGCACATCTTCTGGCACGAGCATGGCCACTCCGGGTGCTGCGGGCTTTGCAGCCCTGCTTCAGCAATTGGTGGAAGATGGTTGGGTTTCTGGAAATGAAGAGCGGACTAACGTCTCGTTTGCCAGTCTTGCACCGGCATGGGAGGAAGGTGGAAATGAAGATGCTTCCCTCCTTCTTGCCGAAGGTTTCACTCCTTCTGGCCCGATGCTCCGCTCACTGCTGGCACTCTCGTCCACGCCGTTGCAAAACGACAATAGGAATGGCGGAGAGGGTGGATTTGAATTGGTGAATCGGCACGACGGTTGGGGCCAACTCAACCTTTCTGCTTTGATTGATTTTGAAGCGATTGAAAGTGAACTTAACGGCGGATTCGTTTCACCGGCAAGTGATGTGTGGATTCACGATGCGTATCGACTGTCCGAGGGGACGCCACAAACCTGGCTTGAACAGCGACAAGGGGGTGCTGAAGCACTTGAGAATTTGATCGCCAACCCGTGGAACGGCAGTGGCGCAGTTGGGCCTTTCCTCCAAACCGGGGATGTTTGGGTGCAACGATTTAGCCTCTCGGAAAACCAAGAGTTCAATGCGCGCATGGGCCATCTGGCCTCACCGGAGCCAACCGCCGTCAACGATATGCAACTGGTTGTACGGCTTTCTGATGGACGAATTGCTCTCGGGGGCATTGTTGACAGCCAAGGCGAGTCTGTTCTGCACTATGCTTCTGCAGATCTGGACAATATGACCACGTTCCCTCCATCGAATGAGACAACGCATGGGGTGCGTCTAAGTGCTGAAACCTTGGACCAAGTCGAATGGGTCGAAGTAGAGGTTCGTGCAAGATTTGTCGCCCCAGGAAATAGTGTTGGGGGTGTTGGCCTCGACGGTACACACACCGGATTCGCGCTTGCAATCAAGGGCGTAGAAAGGGATTCTACAGATTGGGAGGATGGAGACGGAGATGGCGTCGTCAACATTGCAGACGTGTGCCCTAACCAAAACGCAACCGATTGGGATCTTGATTTCGATGGTTGTTTAGACGAGAGTGATGGTGATGGTATCACTGATAATCTTGACCAATGTCCGGCTGAAAACGCACTGAACTTTGATCTTAATTCAGATGGCTGTATTGACGATTCGGATGACGACGGCGTTCTCGATTCAATTGATGAATGTGAGACGTTGGTTTTGAATGAGCTTTGGCCGGTGAATGATGTTGGTTGTCGTCCGGCGGATTCGAGGCCTGTTATCGTTATTGATGATGCGCCAAGTGAGGGTTTTGTGTGGACTGACGACCTGGTCGTTGAATGGTCCGTTTCGGATGCGGATGGGGATGCGTATCAAACGGGTGTCGAAGTCTTTGTCCTCGATAATCGCACCCAAGGCGGAGGTTATGTCATCGCTTCATGTGATGCTGCTTCCAATGCATCCGCCTCCTTTGAATGTCGGTGGAGTGCAGAACAGGATTTGCCGGTATGGAACATCGAAAGTACATGGATTCGGTTGAATTTTCACGTCCAGAGCACTAATAATTCTCCAGAAGCGGACACCAGTCGAATTGTAATCCAAACCGACCAACATTTCCGAGCAGAATATTCCAGTGGATTTGACGAGGGGTTTCCTGATGGTTCTCAAGAACAACAAGTCGATGTCGTGCCAGCCTCGCGCGTTCTTTTTTGGGGAATTTTGGGTGTGATCGGTGCATGCCTCATTGCTTACAGAATGGGCTCAGAGAATCTGCGGTACCCCCCACCCACTGTAGTGGATTCGCCGTTTGTGTTCAAGGTGAAAATGGACGATTCGGTTCAAGCCGGTGAAAACGAGTGAAAATCGCGTGCAGTGGCTTGTATTTTTAAAAAATACGTCGTTATTTTACAAGGTGAACCTTGAAGGGTGGTGGCATGCTCGGAGGCATGTCCGCAAGGCGGACGGTGAACAAAATGAGTGACCGCTTGTATGTTGGAATTGACCTAGGCACCTACCAATCGACTATTGCTTCGAGCGCTGGCATCAGCCACACAATCGAAACTGTTGTGGGGCGCCCAAAGGACCCTGTTGCCCGCAACTTCCTTGGAAGAGATGTCTTGTTTGGAAATGATGCGCTCAAGAACAAACTTGCATGCAACCTTTACCGCCCAATGGCTGCTGGTGTTGCTCAAGACGATGAAGCAAACTTGGCTGCTGCCAAGGCATTTGTTTCTCACCTCCTTGAAACCGTAGACCCGGAAGAATTCGATGAGGTGTTTGGTGTGATTTGCTCGCCAAGCCACGTCTCATTCACTGACAAGAGCAATCTTGTTGCAACCCTCCGTGGCCAAGTGAACGCAATCATGGTCGTCACAGAACCATTTGCTACTGCATACGGAATCGGTGAAATTGCAAGTTCAATCGTCGTTGATATTGGTGCAGGAACCACTGACATCGCTCGAATTTACGGTACATTCCCAACAGATGAAGACCAAGTCACAATCCAAGAAGCTGGTGACTGGTTGGACAACGAATTGATGGTCCTCATCCAAAAGAAATTCACAGGCGCTCAAATCACTAAGGACATGGTCCGAAAGTGGAAGGAAGAAGTGTCCTATGTCGGTGGAGAAGTCCGTGAAGCAACAGTGGAACTTTCCGTCGAAGGAAAGAAGCAAGTTGTGGACATTGGAGACCTTGTTTCCCAGGCTTGTGAAATGATTATTCCAAAGATTGGAAACGCAATCAAGCGAATTGTTGCTGGCGCAGACCCCGAGTACCAACCAGTGCTTCGAAACAATATCATCCTCTCCGGTGGAGGTTCATTGATCGACGGAATTGCGGCACGCATGACCGAAGAAATTTCCGACATTGGCGATGTCACCGTTTGGTGTGTCGAAGACCCAATCAACGCCGTTGCAAACGGCGCCCTACAACTCGCTGGCGAAATGCCAGATGAGATGTACACGGCCATCAACTGAGCCCCGTTGATTCAAAAGGGTGCAAAACCACCCGTGGTGGTGCTGTTTTGACTGGGAAAGTTCAAGTGTGGTTGAGCGTCGATAGACTCCTGTATGACCATCGACTCGACAGGAACAAGCGGCATTCGCCGGCTCGATGATGCATCTGGGGACGAGCGAGCAGCACTTGAAGGGATGCTCAAAGGCTACCCTGTTGAGCAACTCGTAGAAGAGGTCTTGATCGCATGGCAAGAGCTTGCTGCAAGGAATGAAGAGATGGTTTCTGTCAAGCAGCGCCTAAGGGTGCTTGAGCTTGATTTGGCAGAGCGAGAAGACATGGTTGCTCCCGAAGTAGCACGGCTCAACCAAGCCGAGTCGAGCCTCCAAGAGAGTGAGGCAAAAATCATCCACCTCGAACGGTTACTCAGCGATGCGCGTGCCGAGCTTGAATCTCAACAGTCTTCCATTTCCCAAGAAGAGCGGGATGCCATGGCAAAAGAGAATGCTCAACTCAGAGATTTATCAATTCAACAGGACGAAGTGGTCGCAGAACTTGAAGGAAGAATCACCCAAATGGTTGAGGCTCTGGAGCGAGCTGCCGATGCTGGCCTCACATCCGTGACCGCAGAAGAGGTTCGAAACCTCAAATCAAAACTCGACGCTGCCCTCATGCAAAATGAGGCGGAGCAAGCTGCGAACAAAGCACTCGAAGAAGAGCGGCAGAGGCTACGAGACATCGCAGATCGCTTGAGAGGGTTGCTTGATGCTCGAGATGGGCGGCTTGGAGAACTCGAGGAGCAATTGGAACGGGTGATGCAAGGCCCAAGGTCAGTATCTGCAGAACACGATTACCTCGTCGAGCAAATCGAGGAGTTGAAACGGCGGTTGCTTGAGCGCAATCGAGAATATGAATCGCTCCGTCGTAGAGAGCGCCGATTGCACAATGACGTCTTTGAGCGCGATGAGCGCGTCCAGCAAATGACCCTCACGCTCACTGACATGGAAGCCGCCCTCCAGGATCGCACAGCAGAACTTCGAGAACTTGAAGGACAACGTGAATCGATGTCTCATGAGTTAGATTCTGTAAGAAGAGGTGAGCGGACAAGAGAAGTTGTCGGTCGCGTCTTTGCAGATTCCCTTTCACTGGTTCGGACTCACGATGCTCGAGAAGCAAAGCGTGAGGCTTACAGCAATGAACCTGATAAAACAAGAACGCTCTCAACTCCAGACACCAGCGATATGGCAAACCTCGCCGAAGGCGGAAGGGTTCAATTGAATGTCGAAGAAACTGAAATCACGCCTGGCATGGATGTTGATGGTGCTCGGCCACCTTCCCCCGGTGGAACCGGCGACCCGGTGCTCTTCGAAGACGAGGATTGAGGGAAGATTATGGCCGCACTCGGTGGTCTTGTAGCAATCTCACTAGGCCTCGGCCTCGCTGCTGCAAGTGGCTTTCGAGTCTTTTTGCCTCCTTTGCTCTTGAGTGGTGCGATCAATATTGGAATTGTTGAGCCATCTGGGCAGCTTGAGATGCTCGATGGGTGGATGCCCTTTTCTGTTCTTCTTTGTGCCGTTCTTTTGGAAATCGGCTCCTACCTTATCCCTTGGTTGGATAATGTGTTGGATGTTGTCGCATCACCTGCGGCCGTCATTGCAGGTATTGGGATGATGGGTTCAGTGATTGGGGCAGAAACAAACCTCGATCCAATTGTTCAGTGGACTATGGCGGTTGTGGGGGGCGGAGGTGTTGCTGGGACTGTGCAGGCCGGCACGGTGGCTACCCGTGCCGTATCAACAGGTACCACTGGGGGCCTTGCCAACCCAATCATTTCTGTGTTCGAAGCAATCATGGCTATTGTTGTAACCTTACTTGCTTTATTGGCACCCCTACTCTGCCTCGTCGTTGTCATGATTGGGACGGTGTACGCATTCAAGCTGATCCTGCGCCAACGGGATAGAATCAAACCTGTGCATGTGGCATGATGTCAGTTGAGTGCGTTAACGACTGCGGAAATTCTTGAACGAAGTTCTTCCAAGTCTGAGGCGTCTTCTGTCATTGTTCCTGTGACAACCCAGTCAGCACCTGCTTCTGCAGCCACCTTTGCTTGTTCGGCTGTGCGAATGCCACCTCCTATGACGAGGGTGAGCCCTTCAACGGTTTTTGCCCGTTCAATCAATTCAGGATTCACCTGAGTAGAAGCCCCACTCCCTGCTTCAAGATAGAGCAGTTTGAATCCATACATTTGGGCGGTAAGCGCATAGGCGTGAACCAAATCATGATCGTCTGGCTGAATCAAGTCTGCTGAACCAACTTCGCCAACTCGGCCTCCAGGGGCGCACACAACATATCCTGTAGGCAAAGCTTCGACTCCGAACTTCTTCAAGTACGGTGCACCTCGAATTTGTTCGCCAACGAGAAATCTGCGTTCGGCAGAATTCATCAGCATCATGAAAGTAATTGCATCGGCGGCCGGAGAAAGTGCGTGGGCGCCGCCTGGGAACAACACGACTGGAATATGCCACATTGATTCGTCCGAATCTGGATCCTGGCTTGCTGCAAATGTGCGTAATTCAAACGCCTCCTGGATGGCAACACACGTAGCGTGAACGACTTCATCGGGCGTGTCAGTTGAACCGCCGACAAAGATCATCGCCGAACCAGCTTCAACCGCCACCATAGCCCGGTTTGCAGCCGTGTGGGGGTCTTGTTTTGCCGGGTCGATGAGGGTCACGTGGCGAGTCGTGCCGTTGGTCATGACCGTGTATTCGAGCGTTGTCTGGTCGGTGCGGCGCATAGCAATCCCATTGCTCGCTTCTGCGGTCACAGCATAGGGCTTACGCATCATCGGGAAGGCGGAGGGTGAATCCATAGACTACTCATACCCCCGCCGTCGTGGACCGACCATGGGTGAAACTGGGCCATTCCGTCGCTTGCTTGGGCACATGGGCGACCATCGAGGGACCATGCGTCTCGCTTCGTTCTGTTCAATCACCAACAAGATTTGGGATTTGGCACCACCGTTGTTGATCGGTCTTGCGGTTGACGTGGTTGTGGAGCGTGAAGATTCGTTTCTTGCTTCGCTTGGATTTATCGATCCTTGGCACCAATTGATTCTTCTTTCCGTTCTTACCTTCGCCATATGGGGCCTTGAGTCATTGTTTGAATACTTCTACGGGGTCTTGTGGAGAAACCTTGCTCAAACGGTTCAACACGAGTTGCGCTTGGATACTTTTGGCCATGTTCAACGGCAAGGCATGGGCTGGTTTGATGAAAGGCAAAAGGGTGACATCTTAGCGATTCTAAATGACGACATCAACCAGTTGGAGCGGTTCCTTGACAAGGGTGCTAATGACCTTTTACAAGTCTCTACGACCGTCATTGTCGTAGGTGCGGTCTTCATTGCCATCTCGTGGCAGGTGGCCTTGTTTGCGGTCCTGCCCATTCCTCTCATTGTTTGGGGTTCATTCCGATACCAGCGAAGTTTGGAACCGCGCTACGCAGAAGTCCGCAAAGCAGCGGGTGCGATGAACGCACTTTTGGAAAACGACTTATCGGGGATGTCAACTATCCAATCTTTTACCGCTGAAGATCGTGAAATCAAGCGGGTTGAAGACTTGAGCAATATCTACCGTGAGTCGAACCGGCAAGCCATTCGTTTGTCAGCCGCGTTCACACCGTTAATTCGAATGGCCATTCTATGCGGCTTCACTGCTACGCTGCTGCTTGGTGGATGGATGACGTTGGAAAATGAGTTAGCAGTTGGAGCGTATTCAGTTCTCGTATTCATGACTCAACGGTTGCTTTGGCCACTCACGCGTTTGGGTGAAACATTCGATCTTTACCAGCGAGCTATGGCCTCCTCGACGAGGGTGTTGGATGTCTTGACCTCACCCACCGAGGTTGCACAGGGAGATTTTACTCCAGGAGACTCGGCCATTGAGTCCTCATCGGTTGTCTTTGAGAATGTGGATTTTTCATATTCGGGGCGGGAGCCAGTCTTTACTGGTTTGAATTTGGAACTCCGGGCGGGGGAAACAGTCGGTGTCGTGGGGTCGACTGGTGCCGGAAAAACCACCCTCATCCGTCTCTTGCTAAGATTTGCTGAACCTACGAGTGGAACGATCCTGTGGGCTGATCGCCCACTTCCAGAGTGGTCCCTTTCGAGGTTGCGATCCTCAATGGCGCTTGTCGACCAACACATCACACTGTTTCCAACGACAATCCTTGAGAACATCCGGTACGGGAATCCAGAGGCCAGTGATGACCAGGTGCATGAGGCGGCAAAATTAGCAGAAGTGTCTGAATTTGTTGAAAACTTACCGGATGCGTGGGCGACGCTTGTCGGCGAAGGTGGGCATCGCCTCTCTGGTGGACAACGTCAACGCTTAGCCATCGCCCGAGCCGTTCTGAAGGATGCTCCTTTACTGATTTTGGATGAAGCTACTTCTGCTGTTGATAATGAGACCGAGGCGGCACTTCAGCGGTCAATTAACAAAATAACTCAACAACGAACTGCTGTGATCATCGCACATCGGTTGTCAACAATTCGTAACGCTGACCGGATTCTCGTTCTAGAAAATGGTGGGATTGTCGAGGATGGTAGTCACGACGAACTTGTTGAACAGGGTGGAACTTATTCTCGAATGTGGGCTGTACAAACGGGCCAAGAATCCTAAGAGCCGCCCATTCAGAAGGGTGTGGGAAACTGGGAATGTATGCAAGGTACTTTACATGCTATTATAAGTAACATTTTTTGTCGTGCAGGTTGAGAAACATGATTTCAGAGAAATTCTCTAAAACAACGAGCCTGCTTTTGATTGCCACCTTCGCCCTCGCAATGGCCTCCACGGTCAGTGCTGCTGGCGTCGGTGAAATGGATACGGAGACCGGTCTTCCGTCCTTCCTTTCCGACGACCTCGGGAATGACAGTCTAGAACTCCTGACCTTCTTCCTCTTCTTCGTGGGTTACATCGCAATGGGTGCCGCCTTCGTGTTCTTCATGAGCGAGCGAAGCAATGTTGCACCTCAATACCGCACAACAATGACCATTTCAGCGCTTATTGTTGGTATCGCTGCATTCCACTACTACTACATGCGTGGCGTCTACGCTGATTTCGGTGTCGTCTCCATTGAATACCGATACATGGACTGGATCATTACTGTTCCATTGATGGCCCTCAAATTCCCATCCCTTGTCGGAAAGGAAGCCATCACGGACAAGAAGGTCGCAGGTCTCGGATTTACCGGCATCTGTTTCACCGGTGCTCTCATCATGATTGGATTCGGATACCTCGGTGAAGCCGGCCTCATGAGCGCTATCCCAGCTCTCTTGCTTGGTGGAATGGGTTGGGCAATGATTGTTGTCGCAACTGGAACCCCTTGGACTGACGGTCTTGGTGTCGATAACAGCAAGATTGCGCCTGAACTCATGTGGAGCGCTAACGCACTCCGCTGGTTCATCGTCGTCGGTTGGATCATCTACCCTCTCGGCTACCTCTTCAGCCCCGAAGTCGAACTCGTTAAGATGGACAACGGAGCAGAGATAATGGCTGTTGCTTACAACATTGCAGACATCATCAACAAGATCGGTTTCGGTGTTGTTGCTTGGATGGGTGCTAAGAAAGCAACCGAAGCACTTGCTGCTGAGTGAAGTTAACTTCACAACGCTCGAAAGAGTTGTTCGACGTTCATGCGTGGGGCCAGGCGGTCCCACGCATGGACGGCCGGCCACCAAACCAGCGTGTAAGCAACAATCGCCATCATTGATGTCGTGAGGCTGAGCGAATAGGTTTCGTCAATGGAATAAAGCGCCCCTATCGGAATGAAATGGGTGATGTAGACGGTCAGAGAACGCCTCCCTAGCAGGCCAAGGTGTTGCACAGATATGCGTTCGATCAAAAGCCAAATCATCGTGACTCCGAGCAATGAGGCAACCAGAAATGGAGTGTTTGCAGGGAAGAATGTGAGCAGTGCATCTCCGCTTGGTGACGCCCATTCTATACCTTCTCGAAGCGCATAACCCAATGAAAAGACGATTGAAACGAGCGCTCCGAGTAATACGCCCCGTGTTTTTGAAGTCAGAGGAAATGTTCCTCTCTCGCTGCTGGATGCAATCCACGCCCCCACCATGGCAAACATGATCCATGGAAGGAGTGGATACGTACCAGTAAAAAGAACATGGTTGAGCCATTGGAATGTGTTCTCTGTCACAATCCGATCGTTCCATACACTCGAGCCTTGAAAATCTGATAAGAACAGTGTGAATGCAAAAATACTGCCCACTCCCATCAAAATGAACGACTCTGATGTTTGAATCGGTTTCAACCATAGCGGTTGGGTGAGGATTAGAACGGCAAAAAGCGTCAATATACCTGGCGTCCAAAAATCAAACAAATGTGGTGAAGATGAATTGATTGCGCATTGTGCAAGAAGGAGGATTCCGGCTCGGTAAGTACGCTGACGTGCATTGGTTGTTGATTGGAAACATCCCCAACCAAACACTGTAACAAAAAGGGGCGCTGCTAATCCACCTAGCCCAGAAATGACATAGACAAGAAAGGAGGGTTGTGTCGAAGGCGGTGGGCCCCATGTTGCTGCTGCGTGAACCATGACCATGAGCAGGACTGCAATCGCTCGAATCGAATCAATGTGTTCGATTCGCTCGTTCACATTCACGCCTCACAAGTTCGCCTTAGTGTAATCCACTGCATTTCTGAACATCTGAAGGCCTTCGCCTTCCCATTCACCGAGGGCGTCGCTTGAGTCGGGACCGGGTGCTGTGTTCCTCGTATGATCTGGATGGAGCCACTTCGCATACACTGCTTCGGGGTGTGGCATGAGGCCAAACACCAATCCCGTCGAATCGCAGACGCCTGCGATATTCCGCATGCTGCCGTTTGGAGACAGGGGGAACGGAAGAGGTTCGTCGGTGATGCCTTGGCCAACCGGGGTGGTTGGATCAACATATCGAACTGTGAGTTGGTGCGCTGCATCAAGGCTGTCGAAGTCAGTGGTTGAAGGCATGACGAATTTGCCCTCTCCGTGTCGAACCGGGCAATCCATTCGCGTCATACCTTTGGTCCAGATGCAAGGACTTTCTGGATCGAATTCCAATGTGACCCAACGGTCTTCATAACGCCCGGAATCATTCAATGTCAGGCTCGCTCGCTGAACAAAGTCGGGAAGTTGTGCATTCGGTCCGGGGAGCAGACCGGTTTTGACAAGGACTTGGAAGCCATTGCATATGCCAATGATTGGCTTGCCTGCTGCAACGAATGCCTGAAGTTGTTCACGGAGAGCGAATCGCATTCTGTTACCCATCAAACGACCGCTTCCAAGGTGGTCTCCGAATGAAAACCCGCCTGGAACAGCAAGGATTTGGAACTCTTCGAGTGAACGTTGTCCGGAAATGAAGTGATTGACGTGGACGCGCTCAGAGTCGCCTCCAACAAGGTTGAACACCGCTGCTGTCTCATGATCGCAGTTGATGCCAAAACCAAACAGGACCGCTACTTTAGGCGCAGTCATCATTCAACACCTCCTGTCATATCGAGGGTTGATTGCCATGAATGAACCAAAGCTGAAACATCATTGGTTGAAACTTGAGTGAAGCCATCGTTGATGGTGAGGGTTGAATCCTCAACAACCTCGCCAAGGATGGTCAGTGGGTGTCCTGCCATCCATTTGGTGAATTCATGTTCTTTTTCGGGAGTGACGGCCACGATGAATCTGCCAAGAGATTCGCCCCACATTCGAGCCCACAGGTCTTCATCACCAGTTCCATCGAGATCGATTGTGGCACCGATTCGCCCCCCAATGCACATCTCTGCCACAGCGACGGCGACACCGCCTTCTGAGCAATCGTGGGCGGTTTGAATCAATCCGTTTTGGATTGCGGTTGAAAGGGCCCTGTACATATTCAAATTCTGTGCCGGATTTTCAAGTTGAGGTGCGGTTCCACCAATGCCTGCAGCAACGCCGGATTCTTTGAGCATGAACGCCATTTCAGAAGCACCAAGTTCGTTGTGTGAACGGCCAACAAGGTACACCTTATCTCCAACATTCTTGAAATCGCTTGTCGCCGTAAATCGCACATCGGGTTGGTCGCCAAAGAGTGAGAAGAGAAGCGTCGGTGGGATTGAAATCTTCTTTTCGCCTGTTCCATAATCGTTCTTCATTGAGTCCTTACCGCTGACGCACGGAAGGCGATAGGCCCGACATACGCGTTCCAGTTCCCTATTGGCGCGTACCAACTGGGCGAGTTTGAATTTACCATCCGGCGTCTTCACTGACTCGATTGAGTCCGGCCAACAGAAGTTATCCAAGCCTGCGATTTTGTCGACGTCAACACCAGCGCATACTGCGTTTCTCACCGCTTCATCGATTGACGCTGCAGCCATCGCCCCTGCATCAATATCTGAATAACGAGGCGCAATACCACACGAGATAACCAAACCGTGTGGGTTGCCGTGAATTGGGGCGATGAGTCCAGCGTCCCCTGGCCCGTCTCGTTGTACGCCAACAAACGGTTTAATCGCTGTTTGAGCGATGACTTCGTGATCGTATTGGCGAACCCAGGTTTCCTTGCTTGCGATGTTTGGACGGGCAAGCATCTGCAACAATAGTTCGGAATGGTTTGCTTGGGCTGGGGGGGTGAATGGTTCCACCTTTGGAGATGTCCACTCTGATTCAAGTTGAAGTTGTGGGACACCATCGTGAAGGAACTCAATGGGGAGGTATGCTACTGTTGTTGCATCATATTTGACATGGAAAATTCCACTGTCGGTGAAGGTGGCAACCGGTGTGGCCTCGACTTCGTGCAAGGCTGCTAACGCATCAAATGCTGCACAATCTTCAGCCTTTACTGCAATGGTCATACGCTCTTGACTCTCCGAGACCAAGATCTCCCAGGCCGAGAGTCCGGCTTGCTTCAGTGGCACCTTCGCTAAATCAATCTCGCAGCCGTTGGTGTATTCTGCCATTTCACCGATTGAAGAGGAAAGTCCACCTGCCCCATTGTCAGTAATGCAGGTGATCAGTCCTGAATCTCGAGCTTCGAGGACCATATCGATCATTTTCTTCTGGGTGATTGGGTCGCCAATCTGAACTGCGCTGGAAGGGCTTTCTTCGGTCAATTCCAATGAGGAGAACGTCGCTCCGTGAATGCCATCATAACCAACTCGGCCGCCGACCATGTAGACAATATCGCCTGCCACTGGTGTTTTGATGTGGCTTTCTCTCCCATCAGGGAGTCGTCTCGGCATAATGCCGATTGTTCCGCAATAGACCAGTGGTTTGCCAATATATCGATCATCGAATACGATGGCCCCGTTGACCGTGGGTATGCCCGATTCATTGCCCCCGACGCGAACGCCTGCGTGAACGCCGCGGAAGACCCGCGAAGGATGGAAGAGGTTGTCCGGGAGATTGCCTTCCCAGTTTGGCGGCCCAAAACAAAACACGTCGGTGTTTGCAATTGGTCGAGCGCCCAGGCCTGTTCCGAGAATGTCACGGTTGACGCCGACAATGCCAGTCATTGCCCCGCCATATGGGTCAAGGGCGGATGGTGAGTTGTGGGTTTCTGCTTTCATACAGACGCTCCAATCATCATCCCAAGCGATCACGCCAGAGTTATCATGGAACACAGAAAGAAGCCAATCGACTTCTTTTTGCATATCGTGAGTTGGCTTCATGATGTACGTTTTGAAGATGGAATCAATGGTTGCCTCTTCACCGGTTTCTGTGTCGATGTGATGAATCTTTGATGCGAAGATTTTGTGTTTGCAATGTTCGCTCCATGTTTGTGCTAAACATTCCAATTCAACATCGGTTGGCGCATCTGCAACAATGCCTGCGGCGGTCCTTGCATTACGAACTTCTTCGTTTCTGTAGTGGGCTTGAATGGTCTGCATTTCTTCAAGATTAAGGGCGAGAAGGCCTGTTTCAGACAGTTCCATAAGTGCATCATCGGAGATTTCCATATCCACATGAGCTGGTGCTTCGAACACCTGTGGTGGTTTTTCTGTATATTCGATCGCTGGCCACTGGCCAGCAGCACAAGCCTCGCGGTCTGCAGTCAGCGCTCGTTCGATGAGGTTGTTATGAAGGGTCCCCGCCAACCATTCAACGTCGATCTCTTCTGAAAGGCCAAAGAAGGCGTAGGTGATGTAGGTCGAAATTGAATCGTCGCCTGCTTCTGGGAAAATGGTCCGAAAACCGTCAAGTGCGGCTGAACCAGGGTTGTCGGTAACGCCGGCTTTGAACCCCACTGTGATGGTTGCGTCAGGGGGTGTTGGGAAGTGTTGTTCGCTTGAGAGCATGAGTGAATTTGTTGCTGCATCCTCGATGATTGGGTCGGCAAATAAATCCTCAACTCGTGCCGAAATAGAATCTGCGTCGATGTTTGACTTAATCAGGAACCCAACGATGCTGCGAACTTCTGGCACCACGATCGAGTGGTCTGATGTAAGTTGTCGACGGACAACATCGCCGCGGACATCGCGCATACCCGGTCCTTGTTTTGGCGTGACTTCGACACGAGTGATGGCCATGGTGTTCACCGCCCCCTACGGGGGCGAACTGACTGCCATTGCCTACGCCCCTTGAACAATACGGAAGCAATCAACCTAGCATTTGAGCTAAAAATTGCCCTGTAAAACTCTCTTCACATGCTGCAATGTCTTCCGGTGTGCCTTCTACAAGGATGGCTCCGCCTCGCTCACCACCCTCTGGGCCTAAATCGATGACCCAGTCGGAAGACTTCACCACATCGAGATGGTGCTCAATGACAATCACTGTGTGGCCCTTGGTTCGTAACTCAAGAAGCACTTCAATCAACAACTGGACATCAGAGAAGGAAAGCCCTGTTGTCGGCTCATCGAGAATGTAGACGGTGTGTTTTGTTGGAGGGCGGCGCAGTTCACTTGCCAGTTTGACGCGTTGTGCTTCACCGCCCGAAAGTGTGGTTGCAGGTTGTCCAAGACGGACGTATGACAGTCCCACTGCTCTCAAGGTGTCAAGGGTTCTGAAGATTTTTCTGTGGTTTCCAAAGAATTCAACGGCTTCACCTATTGGCATCTCTAAGATCTCATGGATGTTCTTTCCTTTCCACGTCACTTCAAGGCACTCTCGGGTGTAGCGCTTACCATGACAAACGTCACAGGTAATCCAAACATCGGGGAGAAAATTCATCTCCAGTTTTATTGATCCTGCGCCCTTACATGACTCACAGCGACCCCCTTTGACATTGAAACTGAATGTCCCTGGTGTGTAGCCTCGTTCTTTTGCAAGGGTTGTCTTTGAGAAAAGACTTCGAATTTCGTCAAACACTTTCGTGTACGTTGCTGGATTGGAACGAGGCGTTCGCCCAATCGGGGACTGGTCGATAATGATGGCTTTATCGGTGTGCTCCAAGCCCTTGATCTCTCGATGTTTTCCCGGAACGGTGTCGGCTTTGTGCAAATGTCGTTGGAGAGCGGGTGCGAGAATGCCTGAGACAAGTGAAGATTTTCCTGAACCAGAAACGCCCGTCACTGCGGTCATGCAACCGATTGGAAATGACGCGGTGATGTTTTGCAGGTTGTTGTGGGACGCGCCTTTGACTGTGAGGCGTTTTCGAGTGGCTTTGGTTCGCTTTTCGGGGACAGGAATGCTCCTTCTGCCACTCAGATAAGCTCCTGTTGTCGAGTGTTCTTCGGCCATGGCCACTTCTGGCGGGCCATTGGCAACAACCATGCCCCCCTCAAGTCCAGCGCCAGGGCCCAAATCACACAACCAATCTGCTTGTCGTAAGGTGTCTTCATCGTGCTCGACCACGATGAGGGTGTTGCCTAAGTCACTCAGTTCTCGAAGGGTTGCCAGTAAACGCTCGTTGTCCCGTTGATGCAATCCTATCGACGGCTCGTCGAGGACATACATCACACCAGTTAGGCGGCTACCGATCTGAGTAGCGAGACGAATGCGTTGACTTTCACCACCCGAGAGGGTGTTTGCTTTTCGATCGAGGGTGAGATAGTCGAGTCCAACGCTGTCCAAAAATCCAAGTCGGTTTTCTATTTCTTTGAGGATTTCATTCCCAATGAACATGCTCCGCTCATCAAGTGGCTCAAGGGCATCGGCGAAGTATTCAGGCGCACCCGGTCCGTCTGGCCACCACGCACGAACCACGGCGAGAGCATCGTGAACCGAACAGTGACTCACTTCTGGAAGGCGGATGCCTCCGACAGAAACATACCTTGCAGCTGCGTTTAATTTTTCACCATTGCATTCGGTGCAAGCAAGATCGGTCATGCATGCTATCAAACGGCTGCGCGTTCGTTCGGATGTTGTCTCGGTGTAAGTGCGTTGGAGGCGAGCGATGATGCCTTCCCAAGGCCGGTTCATTTTGTAGACTGAGCCATTGTCTGACTCAAAATGGAAATTGATCACCGTCGAGCCTGAACCATTCAATAGAATGTCTTTGTCATCGTCCTCAAGAAGTTCAAAGGGGGTATTTTTTGGAATGTTGTAGTGTTCACACACTTGTTCCATCAACCTTCGATACCATGATGGTGACATGGATTGACGCCAAGGACGGACACAGCCATTACTGATGGTAAGTGTTCCATCAATAATCAAATCGATATTGAATTGGCGTTGAACGCCCAAACCTTGGCACGCACTACAGGCGCCCAGTGGTGAGTTGAATGAGAACACCCTTGGTGAGAGTTCAGGCATGAATGCTCCATGTTCTGGACAAGCAAAGTCTTCTGACCAAGCAATGGTTTGACCAACTTCAGTAAGCCTCGCTTTTGTCCCTTCAGAGAGTTCTGCATCTTCTGCGGGTGCTTCAAGGCTCTCGATTGCTGTGGCTCCGCCACCCAAGCGTAGTGAACTTTCCACAGCTTCTGTCAACCGCTGCCTTCGGTCGCGGGTGCAACGAAGGCGGTCGATCCGCACATCGATATCATGACGGAAATTCTTGTCGAGTTCTGGGGGCGATTCGAATTCCACCTCATGGCCATTCACTTTCCCGTTGAGAAAACCCTGTTCGACAAGTTGCCGGAACAGGTCCACGTGTGTTCCTTTTCTCGCCCGTACGGCTGGCGACCACACTGCAATAGCATGGCCTTCCATATGCCACAGGACATCATCAACAATCTCTTGAACGGTTCTTCTCGCCACTTCCCTGCCACATGTTGGGCAGTGTGGTTTTCCGATTCTCGCCCATAGAAGTCGAAGATAATCTTGGATTTCGGTGACGGTTGCAACCGTCGAGCGGGGGTTGTGAGAGCCTTGTTTCTGATCGATGGAAATCGCTGGCGATAAGCCTTCAATTCCATCACAATCGGCTTTTTTCATCTGCCCGATAAATTGCCGGGCATAGGAAGAGAGGCTTTCGACATACCTTCGTTGGCCTTCAGCGTAAAGCGTGTCGAAGGCAAGGCTGGATTTTCCTGAACCTGAAACGCCAGAAATCACAACGAATTGTCCACGGGGAAGTTTGACATTGATGTCTTGGAGGTTGTGCGTTCGCGCCCCGCGAACTTCAATCCAACCATGGTCACCCGCCTCTCCGCTCATGGTATCAATCCACGGGGTACGCCAACGGTTCAAGAATGCATGTATGATTCAGGATTCGTTCATTTTGGCACAAATGGTACCCTTGACTCAAATCGGACTGGGTCGTCGTTTTCTGGATGGAGGAATTCAAGGGCTGTTGCATGCAGGGCAATTCGATTCATTGGGTTGGTTTCCGCTCCATGCAGTTCATCACCCACAACTGGGCAACCGAGTGCTTTCATAGCCATTCGGATTTGATGCCTGCGTCCAGTTTCAATAGTGATGTGAATCAACGAGACTTCATCATCTGAATCTTCGACCGTCCAATGAGTTATGGCTTGTTTAGCTCCTTTGAAGGAGGATTTCACTTTCTTGACGCGGAGGTTTCGGTCTTCAACCAACCACGCTCGTTCAGTGCCACTTTGATGCGATGGTTTGCCTTCGACGAGGGCGTGGTATGTTCTGTGAACTTCCCGATTGGCAAACTGGGATTGCAGGTATGTTTTGTGGCGCTCGTGGCGGGCGAACACCATGACGCCTGATGTCTCACGGTCTAATCTGTGGACGATATGGATCCATGCTCGTTCATCACCGAGTCGAACATAATTGACGCAGCGGGAATGAAGTGTGTCGTCCTCGAGTTTATTTGTTGCAACAGAGAGGAGGCCGGCTGGTTTTTCCACAACAAGAATCGCTTCATCTTCATAGAGGATTTTGAGTTTGTGTTTTTTCTTAGTTTGAGATGGAGGGGGGGCTGCTTCTTTGCCTTGAGCTCGGCCGGTCACTTCGATGGTTTGACCTGGCTCAACCACATGCTTCGCTCGATGTTGAACGACTTCATCGACCAAAACCCGCCCTTCAGTCAGCATCTTTCGTATTTTTCCTCGCGTGGTTTCTGGAAACATCGATGATACACCATCGATGAGAAAAATCTGTTCATTTACAATTGATTTCATTCAAACCACTCAGAGGAACATGGCTCGACACCAATCGCCTTTCTTTGAGGATTGTCCTGGTTCAAGAAGCGTCAGGCCATCAGCACGTGCAATGCCACTTAAGTTTCCAGATCCTTGATGGCCCGAAGCATATGCTGTCGGATGTTCACCACTCGTATCGATGACTATTCTGCGAAGGGCAAGGCATTTTTCGTCGCCTTTGAAATCTTCACCGAGGCGGACCATGAGGTGTTGTTCTCTTGGGCCTCCACCGTGCATTGAATCTCGAAGGTATGGGGCGACCAAGACTCGAAACACTACGTGGCTGCTTGTTGGGTTGCCTGGTAAACCAAAGATCGGGGTGTTTTTCCATCGACCGAAGAGGGGGGGAGAGCCGGGGCGGATCTTGACCCTCCAAAAGTGGACATCCCCTTCGTCCTCCATGATCTTCCGGACGAAATCCCATTCGCCCATCGAAACCCCGCCTGATGTCAAGATCAAATCGCACTCATTTGCTGCTCTATCAAGACTGGTACGAAGGGATTCCATTGAATCGTTGACTGCTGGATAACGTACTGCTTCATGCCCCATCCATTGCACAAGGCCCGCAAGCCCATACGAATTCGATTCATAGATCTCGTGTGCGTTGAGTGGTTCGCCGGGTTGTTTCAATTCATCACCGGTCGAAAGAATCGCTATTTTGGCTCGTTTGAAAACTGGAATTTTCGGCCATCCCATCGTCGCACAAAGCCCAACCTTTGCCGGGGTGAGGGTGGTGCCTTGGCGAAGCGCAATTTCTCCTTTGCGAAGATTTTCACCCTGCTTTCGAATGAAGTGTGGGCGGCCTTGTTCCAGAAGTGTGACCGTGCCCGTTGTATCATCAACAGTGCATCGTTCAATTGGAAGAATTGAGTCTGCGCCAGGTGGCATCGGGCCGCCAGTCATGATCCTCGACGCTTGTCCCGACTGTACTTCTTGGGTTTCTTCACTTTCTCCGGCTTGGATGGTCTGAATCATTGTTAGGGTTGTTGGGGGTTCAAGTGTGTCTTGATGAATAAATGCGAATCCATCCATTGCTGAATTGTCAAATGGTGGGTCGTCGACTTTTGATTGGAGGTCTTGGGCCAACACCCGCCCATTTGCCTGCTCCAATGTCACTTCTTCTATTTGCAGATGAAGTTGTGATTTGCACGCGATACGAACCGCCGACTCATGGTCGATGAAGTACGGTATCTCGGTCACGTGTCAACCAGCACCTGCATTGGTTTGAGGTTCACGGTCATGAGAGAAGGTCAATGCCTCGCTTTGCTGTAGCAAGCACGAGAACCCCGATAAGGAGCCATCGTATTGTAGCCTGTGGTGCTTTTTCCGCTCCAAACTTCGAACCGACAAAACCCCCAAGTCCAACCGCGATTGTAAAGGAAAAAAGAGGGTCGAATGAAAGGGTGAGTTGTCCTGAAAGTTGAGCACCAAGAAGGCCTGCTGCAGAATTGACCCAAATGAAGAGAGCTGCTGTCGCTGCTGCTGCTTTGGGCGTTGCCCACCGTTTAAGCACGAGAATTGGTGAAAGAAATATGCCACCCCCAACACCAATCATACCGCTAAGAAATCCGATCGAGGCGCCGATTGGTACGGTTGTTTGCATTGGTGGAAGTGGTGGAGTTTCGACTTGTTCTTCGCCTTGTTGTGTCGTTGCTAATCGAAAAGCCGCAAACAAGAGGGCTGCTGAAAGAAGCGTATCGTAGACTGCTCCGTCAACCTCGAGCGTTCCTCCGTAAAAAGCAGCTGGGAGACTTGCTACGATGAATATGAAGGATAATTTTGGTCGGTGAAAACCTTCTTTTTGATAATGATAGAAAGCAAGGCTGGCCACAACAAGATTGAGCACCCAGGCGTGTTGCTTGAGCCAAGAACTGTTCATCGAGGCGAATGTCGAAAGGGAGAGAAGGGCGAGGTAGCCCGAGGCTCCTCCATGTCCAACTGAAGCATAGAGCGCTGCGACAAAGAACAGTGCCAAGCACAGGAACAGTATTTCTTGATCCATAGAGAACCGTTCCGGGCCTCAATCAAACTTCATCTCATTCCCACAACCAGGGTATGAGCAAGTCACAGTGTAACGCGATTTCTTTGGTTTAGGAATTTTGAGCATTGATCCGCATGAATCACATTGGACTCGAAGGGTTTCTGGGCCTTTAGGGGCTGGTGCTTCGCTAAGTTTCCGTCCAACATCTGTTGACCAGCCTAGATTATCTTTGTAGGAATCACCGGTGGTGTTCATCTTCTTTTGCTTCAAAGAAAGTCGCATCTTGCGCTTACGCTTCTTGGGCTTCTTTCCGCCTGCCGGTGCCTTTGCCGCCATGTGAATCGTACTTCGCTTAGCGTCGTTGTATTCAATGACTTCGGCTAAATCCGTCACCAAGGTATTCTGAGATGCCGTTCACAGGGTTGTGAACAATATGGCCATTTTTCTCGAGTGCTTCGGCGAGTGGTGGTCGAGCATGGACTGGGTCTGTATGGTAAATCACAACTTCCTCGGCTTCACAAGCTGCTGCGAAATCGACGATCTCTTTGTGACCTGCGTGTGTGGAAAAGGAGTAGGTCTCCCATTCGAGTGGTATTTCAGTGTCCTTTCCGAAAATTTTCAATTTTCCTTCTGATTGGAGTTGACGTCCGCCGGTTGCTTTTGCTTGATAGCCAGTGAATAAAATCTGATTCTTTGTATCGTGGCGTAAGCGATTGAGGTACCAGATTGAAGGGCCACCCTGAAGCATGCCTGAGGTTGAAACGATGACATCGGCTTCAAGGGCCCGCTTACGGTCCGATTTGCTGGAGACCCTCTTGCACCACGACCATGCAGATCGTAATGCTGCTGGATCGCGAAGTGTTTCTGGGTGATTCATCTGCATCTTTGCGATTCTTTTACCCATTCCATCGACATGAACGTTGAGGTGTGGAAGGAATTTGTGAAGACGCATGACAACATCTTGTGTTCGGCCATTGGCAAAGGCTGGAATAAGTACTGTTCCACCTTCATCAACAACGCGTTGAACATGTTCGACAAATCGTTGGATCTCCTGTTCCATGTTTGGGTGTTCTCTCCCACCATATGTGCCCTCAACAAAGAGTGTGTCTGTCTTTTGGGGTTTCGCACCTGTTGTAAGAGGGGAGTCCCTTGTATCAAAATCTCCGGAAATCAGTACTTTTCGCTCCGGAGTTTCGAGATCAAGCATGGCTGCACCAGGAATATGTCCTGCTTTACGGAGTGTTAATTTCCAATCATCATGGTCCCAAGGTGCGTCAAAATCATGGATTCGCCAGGCGTCAATAGCCGTATCAATGTCACGTTTATCCCAAGCGAGTGGATAGCCTTCGATTGAACTTACTTTATGGCAATCATACCACATCATTTCTGAAATTTCTGCAGTAAGAGCGGTCCCATGTAATAGTGTTCTATGATTTGAGCAAAGCCATGGCGCCATTCCAAGATGATCAACGTGAGAATGAGTGATTACTGCATCTTTGACTTTTGGAGCTTCAGATGGGTAACGTGGGGGATGAGTTGGTGCAAGACCGTAATCAAGAAGAAGCCTGGTTTGTTTGTCATTTTCGAACATGATACCGACATTACCAACTTCATCTCCACCACCGAGTGGATGGTATCGAAGACCTTTTTCCGGTGATTCTTCAGGATACGAAGTGGTTCTTCCAGCGGAGTACAGTACCATAGGCCTCAACAGTGCCTTTGAATGACCCATGATGAAGATGTGCATGATTTGGACAGCCACCCCTTGATTTCCTATGGAGCAAATTTTGCTCGGTTTTGGATTTTTTTTGATCGATTATGTGGTGGTAATATTATGTGCTTGTCGCGACCATATTCTACGGGGCATACTTTCGTTTCTTTCAATTCCGTTCTACGTCATACTTTCTCGATCTCATGAAGAATCACTCCAGTGGAAACGAAGGGGTGTTGGTAAGGAGAGCGAAATACACTTTAAAAATCAATGAATCACCTTCCTTTGGAACTAAAATGAATACCAGAATCCCTCAAAACCGGTGTGATACGATCTATGAAATTTTGATGGCGATGAATTTTTGATTCATCTTCACCTTCCATGGGAAATCATTTCGTTTCAACGAAGATAACTTGAACCACCTTGACCTCCAAGAATCATGACGCGACAATTGAACCACACGTTCGTTGTCGATGATGACCGCTGTTTTGGTTGCGCTGCATGCATTGCATTGTGTCCAGTGAATGTACTCTCACTTATCGATCGACTTGCTGTTGTTGATGAAGAAGGCTGCACTCATTGCGAACTCTGCATCCCTTCATGTCCAGTGTTTGCACTCGATATTCGGCCAAACGTGGAGTTGTCCCAATGAGTCGAATTCTTTGCATCGGAGGATCGATTGCTAACCTGATCGCAGCTTACCATATGTCTACGAAAAATGAAGTGACGCTCATTGATGTTCATGCGGAAATTGGAATGCCCTGCAGTCACCCCGGATTTATTTTAGAATTGGATTTACTCAAACCCTACATGACTGAAGAACAGATGGAATTTCTCAAACCCCATCCAAACGAGTCTGGTTGGGGGCTTCGCAGCGAATGGTTGAACAAACTCCTCGCACTCAATGTGGCCGAACAAGGTGTGAATGTGCACACCCGCACTCGAATTACTTCAATAGAAATCAAAGATGGGGAATATAATGTCTCATTTCAAGGTGGGGGACCAACCTCAAATTCAATTCTTATCTTTGACAAAATCATCGACGGATCAACACATGTACCACCAGCCCCAGGCGCACTCCAACATACAATTGAAGAAAACCTCAATCTTCTTTCTCCAGATTTTGGTGTGCGAACAGAATGGTTTGGTGGGACCACCCTCACAACCGATTGTATTGAAGTTCCCGAAGCTTGCTGGAGATTTGATCGATCTGGTGGGCTAAGTGAGGTATGGATGGAGGGACCACCGTCTTGGACCCCAAAACACGGATGGATTGAACAGATTTCATCACCGCTTTCTTTCAATGCAAGCCAACGGACAATCGATGCTCAAATTACAGAAGGAAAACGCCTCGTTGAGATGATCACATGACCGAAAAATTGTATCTTCGCAGCATTGAATCTGGTTATCATCAGCACTTCAGTGCAACAGTCACAGAAGCAGAAGCAAGTAAAGTGGTCCTTGATCAAACCCTATTTTATCCTCTAGGCGGTGGCCAAAATTGGGACACAGGTAGCCTAAACGGGCCCAATGGTTCGCTTGAGGTATCGGAAGTTCGTGGAAGAGATGAAGTCTATCACACGGTTGGTGAAGGCCATCAATTGGAAGTAGGGGATGAGGTATCAGGTACGATTGATTGGCAACGACGCCACGCCCATATGCGAATGCATACAGCGCAACACCTCGTTTCAGGTTTGGTTTACGAAATGTTTGGTGGCGTCCGAACAGTTGGAAATCAAATACACTGTGACCGCTCGAGAATCGACTTCAATCCCATATCATTCAACGAGGATATGCTCGAATCACTTGTTGAACGAACAAACGAAATTATTGGACAAAATTTAGACGTGACTGGCACGATCATGACGCGTGAAGAAGTCAATGCAATCATGCCCCCAGAGCGTACAAATATGGACTTACTACCTGCAAGTGTTCAACAACTCCGAGTGGTGAAAATCGATGATGGGTTTGACTTATGCCCGTGCGCAGGCACCCACGTACGACAGTTGGGCGAAATTGGAAATATTCAGATCCTCGGTAAGAAATCAAAGGGAAAAGGCACTCAACGAATTTCGTATGATCTAGGCCTCCCAGCAATCAAAATCACACCGAACCAAGATGTGGTAGTGTGAGGTTTGACCAACCCTTAAAACACTCATTTACAATTCCTAAAATAATTAAAATAAAAACTGTTGGAAAAACTATTAGTTATTTATCACAAATCGAAATCATCATCGAGTAAATCTTTGACATCAGAGAGGGTTGCCTTCCAAACTTCTCGGTTTCGTTGACGTTCTTCAAACACCAATTCCTCAACCAATTCCACCATTTCTTCGGGAGCAGACTGAGCCTCAGTGGCCGCTTCAAGGCGATCGGTTAATTCAACATCCTCTCCAATTCGGTCACTTCGATCAACCTGTTTGATCTCCTGACTTGGAACTGTTCTCGCACCATATTGTTCGAGTTGGGTTTGGTCGATGTACATGGCTTCAGTGATTTTACGCAACTCTTCCTCTTCCACCTGTGCTTCGAGTTGAGCCTTTGCCGCCCGTTGACGTTCGAACACCTCAACAATATCTTCGTTGCTTGGTGCTGGGCGACGTTCAGAAAGAGCTGCGGCAAGGTGTTGTTGGTGGGTCAAAGCCTCACCATGGACTTCATCATGATCGTGACGATGTGGCGCTGCAGCCATCATTAAGATCTCTTTAGCAAACTGGTGGATGGAACTATCAGCGGGGGCCTTCGCCAAAATGTCACGAACCTCACGGTGATGTTGAATGCATGATTTACAGCGTGCAGTATTCCCTTCGTCCGGCGCATCACAAAGCAAGCAACAGGCTTGAAAACCCATTTCTTTCATGGCTCGGCGAGGCATCGACATGACAGTTCAACCCCCTTGTATGGGGTCAACCGCATCAACCTTGGGACGCGAGGCTTCAAATTGTATCGAGCAGAGCAAGTGTCATGGGAAGGCGCGACCCGCGAGCCGACATCATCGATGATGATCCATTCAAACAACGACCACGCGTCGCAAGGGTCCACGCTCGTCAAACCAATGACGGGACCATTCATTTTGAGATGAATGGGGGTGCATCTGGCAATATCAATCCTCTTTTGGCCCAATTCATGGGACTTCAGCCAAACAAACCAGCGGCTATGCACGATGGTCGAATCTGGCATTTTAGTGATGAAGAAAAAAAACATCTCCGGCTTGCCACCGCCGCATTTACCTTAGCTCTCGGATTTATGTGGGTTGGTGGCCTTGGTAACCTTCTCGCTACAAAGAACCCATCTTCGTGGGTGATTCAATTGCTCCTCTCCATGCCCGTCATGCTGTTGGCTGTCGGGCCTGCATTCCTTCTTCATGAAATAGGGCACAAGATTATTGCAAAAAAGAACGGGTGTTGGGCTGAATTTAGAGCAGATCCAGGTGGCTTACGCTTCGGTATTATCCTCGCCTTTTTCTTAGGATTTTTATTCATGGCACCAGGTGCTGTTATGGTGGCTGGCGTCGTCACTCGGCGTCAAAACGGACACATCGCCGTTGCTGGCCCCTTGGTCAATTTCGGGCTGTTTATCATTGGAATACCCGTTTGGGGACTTATCCTTGGTTTGACTGGAGCCTTTGACGCCAACCTTCCAGACCCCGATCTTGGTTACCTGGTGGGCGGTTCGTTGATTTGGCAACAAATGCTCATTGACGCGGGTGTGTTTTGGTTGGGTGCAAACTTGGTTCTCGGACTCTTCAACATGATTCCATGGGGCCCACTCGATGGTGCCAAGGTCAAGGATTGGAATGACACTGCCTTCTGGGTGGTCATCGGTGTGTTTGGTCTTCTCGTCTTTTCATGGGTGCTTACCAGAGGCGAAGTGTGGAATCCAGGGGATCTGCTCAATTCAATTGCAGATCTCTTCTAACAAACACAAACACCCACACGGGTCAAACATTGAACTTCCATCAGAGGTAGGCGTTTCGAACAGGGTTTTCATCCAAATGGAAGAAGGAGTATGTTGCCCACCACGTAATGGTATCAAGAGCATCGACGAGGTTGCTTGTACCTGATTGCTCTTCACCGTAATCTTTGCCAGTTGTGTCCATCCAATCAATCATTTCATCGAGTGTGTCACAAGTCTGGTGATAGCACCAATATCCATCGACAAGACCACCAAAGCCCATAGTCACGGTTCCCAGATTGTCTTGGAATGTCGCGTGATCGGAACGAGCGGTGGTGTCTTCGTAAACGATGATTTCAGGGCGGTCTTTTGCCATCCAATCGTCCACCTTCCATGTATCAGCCGAGTGACCAGCTCCAAGCAACGGCGCCATTTGTTCTTCCACACCAATGGCGTCAGAACCAATCCACATCGCAAGGCCAACCATACCAGGCTGGTTCATGACGTCATGATCAAGGCTCGGCCCAATATAGACCCTCATTGGCCAGACCTCCTCATCCTTTGGATACCCGTCAGGATCGATTTCTGGCTGAGGATCACATCCAGCATCGCCGCCACCATGGCCATTACCACACGGCGCACCACCGCCACCAGGCCAGTTCACTCCAGCCATATCGAGGTTGACATAATTGGTGACCTCAACATTTGGATTGTCTTCCTTTACCCAATAATCGGTCCAGAAATCACTGCCTCGCTTACCACCTTCTTCACCAGACCACAAGCAGAACACCATGGTGTTGCGGGTGTCGAAATTCGCCATCGCTTCAGCGACGGTGAGCACCATTGCGGTGCCTGCAGTGTTATCATAAGCACCAACACGAGTTCCATATGTTCGTCCGAAGATGTGAGGGTCGAGCATTCCACCATTGACTGGTGGTGCGATGTCAAAGTGAGCGCCAAACACCATCCACTTATCCGGGTTGACATCACCAAACCGGTAGCCACAGATGTTGTATGCCTCGGGGTTTTGAGCACCCGTCATGAGTGAATCATAGGTAAACCGTTGCACAATGACTTCTAATCCAAAACTTTCAAGATTTCCAATCAGGTATTGTGCAGCATCTTCGTAGGCAGCATTTCCTTGTCCAGCCCACCGGTCAAGATAGCCCACAGCACCATCTGCAGCATCGGTTGGATCTGCAGTTTCGTCAGACAAGTGGCTGATGTAATTGAACACATTCAAACCATCCACTACGCCCGTGGAGTGCCGCCCACCATCAGCTTCACCATAGGCGGCCGCCATAGGGCGATTTATTGCAATTCGAATAGCCAAAACATCACCACCGCTGTTGTTTGATGGCATCACAGTGTCTAGCGTTCCATTTTCACCATCAACCCTCATAATTCCAGGGGCATCCCCTGCTTCAAATCCAGAACGATCATACCACGTTTTCCACGATTCATCGATTGAACGAATTGGCCAATCTTCTCGACCATATTCACCAAGCAGGACAACAGCAGTATCGGTTCGTGGTGGAGCGAGGACATGAAGTAACACAGAATCCCCAGCGCGAAGATCAACCACTGTCGAATTTTGGACAAATCCACTCTCTTGGTTTTTGATTAAGTATGGTATGAAGGCCGACAAATCTTGCTCAGCAGAGACCGTCAAACCTTGAAACACTCCACCAATCAATGTGACAGGTGTAATGGTCACGTCCCCAGATCTCACGACCCCATCGTTTTCATTCTCACCAAAACAACCTGCAAGAGGAGCCATCATCATGATGAGCACCAATACGAGTGCTTGCAGTCCGCGTCCGCCGGCCATACCACACCCTCACGCCAACACTTTCTCAATCCTACGATGAAATGGGTTCAAAACATACATTATCAAAAATAACATATTATGAAAAGAAGCTCAAATTATCAGGGTATAAAATGCCGAATTATTATATTTTATTACCATATAACGGAAAGAAAAATGAAAATCCCATGAAAAATAGACTACAGTTTGATATAGGTCCATGGCCAAGGTATTACTGATACTATGGGAGAGAAACCAAACACTTACGAGGTGCTTATCACTCTGAAATCAAAACCACCCCGAACACAGTACCTTTGGGCGAACGCCATCATCGTTGATGATCTTGATCCGAGGTGCCCGCTCATCGAGGGATAATTATTCCTCAGAATCTTCGATGACCAGTTCTTTGGATTCATTCATGATGCTGATCGAGAGGCCAATAATGCCCACAATTGCAACCCCCATCACGATGAACAGAAGTTCTGTTTGAGAATCTTCGACTTCCTGAGCGGCTGCCTCAGCCTCACAGCCAATACCAAAACACTCACCCAATGTTGGAACACCAGGCTCTTCATGGACGTCTTTCTGTAAACTAATTGTGTAAGTTTCGTTTGTCACAATCGATTCATTGATGGCCCGCTCAAAGAGGTAGCCATAGTCGCCCACGGTGGCATTGATGTTGAATTCATAACTATGTGAGACCGCACATGTTTCATCGACGAGGGTACCGTTTTCGGTGAGTTCACACGACTGAACAAGCCAAACAGACATATCATCGGCGGAGCTGTTAAACACACCATCTTGATTTGTGTCAATCGTGACTCGAATGCTTGCATTTTCTGTTGTATCTTTCATTCGAAATACAACGATATTCCCCTGAACGAATCCACTATCGGTGATGTTGGCGGGCATGGGGCCGTCAGCGACGACGATGACGTTGTAGGTTTCTTGTTCATGAGCTGATGCGTGCGTCAGCGTCAACAGTCCAATGAGTGCTGCCACGAGGAGTGCACCACATTGACGACGAACCCCGGACATGATTTCGCCACATCAGCGCGACATAAAGACAAAACGGAAGAGTTTGCACCCCGGGGCATGGGCGCGAAGCAGACAGGCCTCGGGATTTTCATTGTCATCCTCCTGTGTTCGGCAACATTGCTTGTGCTCGGGCCAGCAGAAGAAGAGGACGCAAAGAACGTCATCCCGTTCAATCAAGAAGATCCACTGTATCAATATGAAGGCCACGACCACTCCAACGCCTCTCAACACGTAGCGGGTACGGACAACATCGAACTCCTCGATTTCAACCCACTCACCACCCCTGGTAACGCAGAGATTCAAGTCGCCACAACACCTGATGGTGAGAGCACCTATGCTTACATGGCAGGATGGAATGATATGCATATCATCGATGTGACAGATCCGAGCAACACCACCGTCACAGGCGTCTACAATGATCCAAACACCCAGGTATTGGATGTCAAGTACCTCGAGTATAATGGCCGTGAATACATAATTCAACAAAACCAACTCGTCGACCCTGGAAATTCAGATCCGAACATCGGTGAATGGAGCGATCCAATTCAAGTCAGCGCCACACTCATTGATGTTACCGACAAAACCAATCCAATCTTTGTGGATAATTGGTATGATGCAGACCATCCTACAGGCCCCCACAATCTCTACACTCACATGATTGATGGGGAATGGTACTTGTTCATTGCAAATCCAGACTATGAACAATGTGAAGACGCCGTTGGCGAGGCCTGCGGTGGCGTTACCATTGCCCACCTCAATCTCGATGGTTCTGCTGCAAGAAACCTCCCAGGCGTCCCCGCATCCGGACTTGGCCACACCATCGTCAAGGTCGGTGAATACGAAGTCGCTTGGGAAACCACACGTGGCGGCTGGATTTACATTCACGACATGACGGTTCAACTCTGGCCAGGTGAAGACCCAAACGATCCTCGCTACGGCCACACATTCATTTACGGTAGTTATTGGGAAGCAGGACTGCGAATCGGCGACGTCACGGACGTACCTCACCCGGTCAATTCCCCTGAAGAGTACACCCTCCACGCCACCCTGTGCAAAACCGGACAGGGCAATCCAATCCAATGCCGATGGCGAGCAGAAGAAGTTGGTCTGTGGATGGACTTCCTCGATTTGGATGGTGATGGACAACCAGACAGCGGAACAACGGGTAATGAGAACGGCGGACGAGTGTCCTACATCCATTATGCAGAACCATTCCCAAACATGGTTGACCTCTCACACGTCGGTTACTCCGACGAACCAGTTCACCTCGTCACCGCTGCAGTGGAAGTGCTTTCGACAAATGTCGGCACCGGCATCATCTACCTTCTCGACACCACAGAGTACACAATGGAAGATGGACAATTCAAATTTAGACCCAAACTGATTCGTGATTGGGAAATTCCGTATGCTGAGGATCACTGCTATGGTGAGGATTGTGAAGCATTCCCAGTAGCGAATGAATGGCTCCTTTTCTCCCCCCACAACCTTGACAGCGCGTACTTTGAGACCGATGAAACAACCGATCAAAGCCACGGCGGAGGATGGGACGGACGTCTTTACATTTCACACTATCACGCAGGTCTTTGGATTATCGATGTTGAAACCTTAGTCGACCCAACATACCCAGACGACCGTACAGCAACAAACTTCGAAGCTACTGTTGGATGGTACTTGCCTCATGGCGAAGATGGAACTGAAATTCAATCGAGTTTCTATGACTTTAGTTGGGCTCCATTTTTGTGGGCCGTTGAACATCATAATGGATTAACATACGCTTCATGCATCTCCACTGGCTTGTATATTGTACAGCTGGAGGCAGATCTTCCATACCTTGGCACCATCATTTGAGGTGACTGAATGAAACGAATAACAATAGCAGTTTTTCTCACGTTATCGCTTGTTCTTTCTGGCTGCTTTGCACCAGAATCATTTACAACAGAATCACCCTATCACGGCGAAGACATTGAACCCGTGGTCAAAGTGGACAATTTCACCCTCTACAACGCAACAGGGGATGAATGGAATTTTGTTGAAAACACTGAAGGAAAGGTCGTTGTCATTGCCTTCCTTTTCACAAATTGCATCGACATATGTCCAATTGTCACTGAGAATCTTCGATGGACTGCAAGTCAATTAACCCCCGAAGAACACAACTCAACGGAATTCATCACACTCACAGTGGACCCGTGGCGAGATGATCCTGCAACCATGCTGTCATGGAAGGAGAGCCGTGGTACCGATTGGAGCCATCTCTCAATCAACGACGTCAATGACGAATCTCAACTCAAGGCGATTACTGATGTGTGGGTGAACTTCGGCGTTGGTCTTTGGATTGAAGAGGCACCTTCTGATTACTCAAATAACGAGTCGGGAAATGAGTCTGATAATGGTTCAAGTGATAACACAAACAACACCTCAGAATCATCGACGAGCGGGCGTCACCACCCTGATGCCTACAGTGTGAATCACAGCACAGGAACAGTCCTTGTCGATCATAGGGGCCTTCAGCAGGTGTGGTGGGGTGACAACGATTGGTTCCCAGAACTTGTTGTTGAGGACATTCGCATGCTCATTGCGGAAAGCAAAGAAGACTAGAAACTCTCACCGAAATGGTGTAAAATCCATCCTTCTTCATGCTTTGAATCCATTGCGACCACTCAAGATATATTGCCTTTCTTAGATTAAAACAGAATTCCGGTCCCCGGAAATTCAATTCCTAGAACAGGCGAACGGTTAAGGGGGGGCAGTTGTCCGGTTTGACCATGGCAACGGTTCGTTTGGACCAGAAAGGCCGGGCTCTCACCCGAGCAATCCCCGCCTCGTTTGACAACGCCATCGCCAAATTTTTCGGCTCGGGACCAACCGATTTGGAATTGGCGAAGGCTCAGCACCTTGCGTACAGAGAAGCTCTTCTCCTCGCAGGCGTCGAAGTCACCGTTCTCCCATCGGACAATGAATTACCAGACTCCATCTTTGTTGAAGACCAAGCTGTTGTGATCGACGGGCACGTCCTTCTTCCAGTTCCCGGCCACCCTTCGAGGGTAGCAGAACAACCTCCAATTGCAGAATTTGTCACCCGTCAACTTTCAGGTACGCAAGTCTGTCGAATGCATGGAGAGGCCCGTATGGATGGTGGTGACATCATTCGTCTAGGCGACCTCTTTTTCGTTGGCCGCTCATCCCGTACAAACGACGCTGGGATCGAAGAACTTCGTGATCTTCTCGGTCATCTCGGCCATGAATTACGAGTCGTTGAGATTCCTGAACAAGCCCTGCACTTGACCAGCATCAGTTCGACACCCACAGACTCAGTCATCCTTGTGCCAAGGGGGTACCTGCCGGAGGATGCCTTCGGTGAACTTCCAGAAGGTTGTGAAATTAAGTGGATGCCAAATGAGGAAGCATATGGGTGCAACACCATCGGGCTTCCAAACGGGCAAGTGCTTGTCGCTGAGGGCTACCCAACTGTCCTTGAAACCGTGAAATCAATGGGTCTTGAACCCGTTGTTCTTGATATGAGCCAAATTCGCGCCGCTGATGGTTCGCTGACCTGCTGCTCATTGTTTTACTAAGCACACTCAGCCATACCTTCCCGTAGAAGTGTAGACAACACGATGCCAGTGTGCGAGTTGTTGTGCAGCATCTTGCTCATTCGTGACTTTATGGACATTATCAACAAAGGCCCCGGAGCCTTGCCCATCAGCAAAGATCAAACCGTCTTCAGATGCAATGAGTTCCAGCGTTTTGGTGTGATCGAGGTACACCCCGATTTCAAAGACAATGAATGGTGGACGCCGGCCAATAAGGCCTTGAAACATGTCTGAATAGAGAAAACTAGCCATATCTTCAGTGGTATGAAAGGAGCACAACATCGACAACGTTTCGAGCAAACCAACCTCCTGAGGCTCCAAGGCAGGCGTTGCTTCATCAACAAACCTCGATTTAACGAGCGTCAATAACGGCTTACTTTCCTCCATAGTTCTACCCCATTTTCCTGATGAACCCCAAACAAATCAACTCTGTTTTCACCACGGCAAATGTTCACCATCAAACTGAATGAATCGGCCACTGGTATCGATTGTCAATGCCTCGACAACCTTTCTCATACCACTCACACTGTCCGGGATTTCAACCGGTGCCCGGTCACCACCCATGCTTGTTTTCACCCATCCAGGATGAAGGATAACAAATGCAATATCGTCTTCAATAGCCTCTTTCTTCATTGCGACAGTGAACATGTTGAGGGCGGTTTTACTCGCTCGATATGCATACGATCGACCGATATGGCAATCATCAATCGAAGCCATCAAACTACTGATCATCGCCACTTTTGTCAATCCAGAGTGATTCATTTTGTCGTACAATGCCTGAACGACACGAACCGGGCCAATGGCGTTGATGTCCAACACCTCAAGCGCCCATTCATCATCGATTTCTGAAAGGTTCCTCCATCGTCCATCAGCAACACCAGCATTGTTGACCAAGAGGTCGACTTGTGAAGGGGCGGCGTTGGCAAATGCACCGACAGAGGCACGATCTTGAACGTCCAATTGATGGACTGATAACGCATCACATGCAAGCGTCTCAAGGCGCCCAGGTTCTGTCCGGTAACCCGCATGCACCCGCCACCCATCTTCGAGCAGTTGTGCAACCCATTCAGCACCAAGCCCTCTGTTTGCACCAGTGACGACAGCAGTCCGCATGAGATGCCACACTATGGCATGGCCAATGAACCTTTCAAGATGCCATGATGGCGTGAGCAGCCGGAGAAAGTTAATTTTGACACCAGCGCTGTAAATGACTGAAGTGGCCACATGCAACATAGCCACGCCCCCATCATCGACGCCAACCCGTCGCCTTGGTGGTACTGGAGTGTTGCAATTTACCTTGGTTTGATGGTCACCTTTGGAGTCATAGGGGCCATCGTGATGGCGTTAATCCCATTCGAATTTATTGCATCTGAGTTTGATTGGGCTGAAGACCCTGGCGCATATCCTGAAAACGGCACTCAACAAGAGCAGCAAGAGTGGAATGAACAGAAGGAACTTTGGGATCTACAACAAGTTACATACAACCTCATGATCGACCTCGAGGAAGAAAAACCAGTCCAACTCGCTCTTTCATCGGTCTTAACACTTGCAGGAATCATCGCGATTATTCAACTTGCCCAGCAAAAGTTCAACGGGTTTGCACTTGCATTTGTATGGCTTGTTTTGACTCTACTATCGAAAATTTTCATGACCATTCGCTACAATGAAATGATGAATGATATCAACGCCCTTTTTCCAGAGGAAACTGGACAAATGGGGTATCAAACACTGTACAGTCTTGGAGGGGAGGTCATGTGCAATACAATTCTCATTGCGTTGTTGATCACATGTGCGGCGAACAGCCGTCCACAGACAATCGAAGATAGCGGCTTCCATCTTCATCATCACCTAACGAAAGCCCCAGAACAACCGCCTAAAGATTGATTTACCCGCACCAATAGTTCAAACCATGCAACCACAAGTCAACATCCCATTCTCGAACACAGAAACAATTCCAGGCGTCACCATCGTTCAATCAATGGGTGTTGTGACTGGTTCGACCGTCCGTGCCAAGAACGTGTTCAAGGACATTGGTGCTGGTTTGAAGAACATGGTTGGTGGAGAATTGAGGGCCTACACAGAACTGCTCCAAGAGTCCCGAAACGAAGCACTGTATCGCATGTTGGTCGATGCACAAGCCCGAGGTGCGAACGCCGTTGTCAATGTCAGATTTGCAACCTCATCAGTCGCAGGTGGCGCAGCAGAACTTCTTGCTTACGGCACCGCCGTTGTCATTCAATGAGGCTCAAGCATGTTAGAAGCAGTATTGTGGATCGCATTCTCAATTTTCCTGTCGGCGTCGCCATGGATCTTGAGCGGCATTGGTACATTTATCTATCAACCCAAAAAGAAACAACAACTTCTCGTTCGCGAGCAAGCTTCAGCGCAAAGAGGCGATGTACTTAGCACACTAAGCAAACCCCTTTCAGGAAAAGAAGTCAAGCAAACCCAACTTGTCTTGGCCAATGTGGTCATGTCTCCAAGTTGGATTCAGATTTTGATTGGCGGAATCCTTTCATTATTCGGGGGCGAGATCAATGTCTTCACAAAAATGGTTGACTGGTCGAGAAGGGAAGCAAAACAACGATTGCGCGAAGAAGTTGAAGCTTCAGACTTTGATGAAGTGATCAACATGAGACTGGAAACCACAATCATGACCAAGACAAAGGGCGGCAAGGACAAAACCACAGCTGTCGAAATACTCGCTTACGGTACCGCTATCAAATACTGAGTAAACCATCGTCACGACCACCCAATCATAGGTCGAGTTCTTGAAGGGCTGGCTTGTGCATGTGGTTGATACTATGGCTGAAGGTACTGAAAACACATCATTTTTCCGAAAGTGGGCCATGAGGCAATACTGGAGGATGCAGCAGAGCCAAGCCGTTGTCAGCCTCTTACTTTGGGGCACCACAATCACATTGCTTGTATGGCCATATGTCTCCTGGCGTTTTTCGACTCAATGTGATGGCGCACTTTGCTTTTCAGCCTCCCCGTTTAACATTCCCTCGACCTATGTTGGTCTGGCTGTGATCTTCCTTTCAGTGATGTTCGCAGTATTACTCATCGGCTATCTTTACGATCAGGTTTTTTCCCTGTGGACAGAATGGCGAAGCGTCGATATGGAGCGAAATCCATACGTGACCTACGCCCTTTCACCAACATGGGCTATGCTGATCGCCCTTCAAGCAGAGACACTCAAACGCTCTTCGCCAGATGATGAAAAAATGGTTGCACAAGCCGATTGGGCCCTCAAATGGTGTGAGGCGTACACCGAAGGTGAAATGTTTGCACGAGCGGTTCAACGTTGGGATAAGGACTTAGGAGAAACGCCAACATTCTGGTTCACCAGTGAAGAGGCCATGCAACGGGCAAGAGATTCCGTCTTTGAAGACGAAGCCTGATTATTTTAAGCGGGGTCGGAAAAAACTGAACCATCGCTTGAGCATCTCGCCCAACGATTCCTTTCGAAAGTATTCACCCGAATCCGGATCATACCAAGTCCCATCGCCCTGTGGAATCGGTGCTCTTCCTCGAGGATCGTTGAGCGGGTGGAAGCCCTGATTGCGGTGGCGATTTCGATGATGTCGGGGCCTCCGAAATCGATTGAATGCGGATGAGTGACCGCTACGGGGCTTGTAGGCGCGCCGGTGTGGTGACGAACCACTGGAACCATAACCCCTGTTACGACTCCCTCTTCGCGGCTTGAATGTACGCCGGTTTCGAGAAGAACCCATGGCTCGGCCTGTACCTCTGTGGCTTTAATGGTCATGGAGGCATACCATAACGAGTGAGTGATTTTGGTGTTGGAGTGCAGAGGGCAGGATTCGAACCTGCGAACTCATAGAGACTGGGACCT
>CBFIIS010000010.1:0-42039 GCA_965662715.1 Candidatus Poseidoniaceae archaeon
CACCTTCACCGGACCATGTGAGGTTCATGCCAACGTGGCTGAAGGCGAGGGTGATCATATCTCGAACGCTGTGTGTGCGGCCTGTTGCAACGACGTAGTCGCCTGGCGTTTCTTGTTGAAGCATGCGCCATTGCATTTCGACGTAATCACCGGCAAAGCCCCAGTCACGCTTGGCATCAACGTTACCAATCCATAGACATTCATCGAAGCCTTTAGCGATTCGAGCAGCGGTCATGGTCACCTTGCGGGTCACGAATTCAAGACCACGGCGTGGACTTTCGTGGTTGAAGAGAATACCAGTGCAGGCGAACATGTCGTAGGATTCACGATAGTTGCGAGTGATCTCAAAGGCGAACACCTTGGCACATCCATAGGGTGAGCGGGGATGGAAAGGCGTGGCTTCTGTTTGAGGCACATCTCGCACTTTTCCGTACTGTTCTGAGGAGCCAGCTTGGTAGAAACGACAGGCTGGAGCATGCTTACGAATGGCCTCAAGGCAGCGAAGTGCGCCAAGACCGGTGATGTCAGCGGTCATCATTGGCGAGCGCCACGATTCGGGAACGAAGGACATTGCACCGAGGTTGTAGAACTCATCCGGTTGGGCCTGAGCCACGGCGTTGTCAATGGAGTTTTGATCGGCCAAATCACCGTTGAGGAGGTGAAAGTGTTCGTTCTCCATCAAGTGATTGATGAGGCTGCGGCCAGAGGTCGGTTGGGACACACGGCGTACCAATCCGTACACTTCGTAGCCCTTCTCAAGAAGCAATTCAGCCAGATAAGACCCGTCCTGGCCTGTGACGCCGGTCATCATAGCGGTCTTGCCGTTCATGTATCCCCGTTAGCGCCTCCCTTTTTCAATCGTCGCGTAGGATTGAGCGTGAAAACAGAACGCAGTTTCAGAGGCATGGGTATATTTGAAAGGGTGTGGATGCTACACAAAACCATGGCAAAGAAGGGTGATGAGGAATCCAAGCCCCTTCGCCTTTTGATGGTTCGAGGTTCGTTTGCTACATTGGGTGGAGCTGAACGCGACATGCTCCAAGTGATGCGAGGTGCCGCAACACGGTGGTCACTCGGTTTAGCAACACTCGAACTCACCGCAGATGCCGAAGCATTGCTTGAAGGGGCACCGGTAGAAATTCATCAACCAGCCACTGCGCATGAATGGGCAACAGGGGCAGTCTCAGAACTTACGGCTAAAGCAAGTAGGGATGCCCAAAAAGCGTGGGGTGAGTTAGAAATCCCTTGGTCCGATTACGATGCGGTGCATCTTACAGTTTGCAAGGGAACACTGGAAATTCTACCGCACATACCCGCTCGAATTTCCGTACATTACCACTGTCTTGAACCTCCACGATGGTTGTATGAAGACGTGCTTCACCGACACCCTAACGGACAGCTCAAACGTCCACTGTGGATCACGAATCTCATCTTTACCCTTCAACGAAGAAGGGACAAAGCCTTGGTACGTCAACTCATTAACAGGCCCATGTCAGCCGTCTCTGGAAACTCACTGTGGATTCAAAAGAGGATTCACGAGGTGTACGGGCTAAGCATGAATGAAGACAAACCAAACGGTGAGCCTCCAAAAAGAGACAGCGCTGGTCGGCCGTTAGAAGCGACGCATGTGCGCCCGGTGGTCGATTTCAAACATTGGCCTGCTGCCCCAGATTCTACGGAAAAGAAAGAATTGGCTGCCGTGGAAAATGTACCAGATGAGTACGTGGTCACGGTTGGAAGAATTTCTCATGTCAAGGGCACATGGGAAACATTGCATTCACTTGAAAAAACGGGATTGACCATGGTACAAATTGGTGGAGGCGATGCAGAAGATCGAGAAGCCTTGATCCAGGAAGGGCTGAGGATCGGTGTTCCCGTCGTTTGCATGCCACGTTTGAGCCAACCCGCTATGTGTGGCGTTATTCGAGGTGCTCGGGCCATGGTGAGTCATGCGTATTACGAACCCTTTGGGCTCACTCCAATCGAAGCGATGGCAATAGGAACTCCAGCGTTAATGGTCGACGAAGGTGGGTTTAGGTGCACGCTGTCTCGCGTTGATTCGGGTCGGCTGCTACCTCGAAACGACGCTGCAGCGTGGAAAAACGCCTATCTTGACGCAAAGGACCCCGTACTTCGTGAAGCGTGGGCAAAAGCCGGCCGGACCTACGTTGAGGAATATTTCAATGTCAACGTGCAAATTGAAGCGATAGAACGAATGCTCTCTGCGTGAAGTATATAATGAGTCGATTGTTTAGTCTTCGTGGAAGAAGACTTGCTGCAAAAATCACTGCTGATTATTGGTGCCGGCGGCATCGGAAGTAATCTCGCTGAACTGTTGATTCCAGCCTTGAGGCGATTGAATCTATCCGCTGTAATTACCATGATGGATGATGACGTGGTCGAGGCGGGGAACTTAGGCCATCAACGCTACACTGAAGATGATTTGGGCATGAAAAAGGTCGATGCCCTCGCTGCTCGATTGGCAAAGAAGGACAGTTGTGTTGAACTCATCGCTTGCAAAGAGAACCTTCGTACTGCGGCCCAACTCGAATCCTTTGACATGGTGATTGTTTGTGTCGACCGACCTGAACCGCGTCGGCTTGTTCACGCCCTCAGTATACCTTGGGCAGATTTGCGGTGTGGAGGTGACGGCTACGTGATGTTGAGTTCCAAATCTGAGCCAAATCTGGTTCGCCACATGACGCCTGATCACGAGCCAATGAGTTGCCAACACCCTGGGGCCCTCGATGATGGCAACCTCGAATTTGGGTTCGCAAATGCAGCGTCTTTGGGCGCGCAGTGGGCCCTTCAGGTGCTTCGAGGCCAACAAGCACCGGTTCAATCGATGGGTTCCTTGACCTATGGTGCATTCAATTTCCCTTCAATTCCAGAGGTGAAGGCATGATTGTGATTCCCGACTTGGAACAGTTGAACCTTGACGACGAATCGTGGGCGAAGATCTGTGATTTGGCTGAAAACCGTCTGATTGGAGATGAGGTCATCGAGGTTCAAAGCAACGCTGCCCTGCTTGGGCGGTGGGATGTGGTCTACGTGCTCTCTCGTCTTGCCGGTTTGGAAACCTCAGTGCTCATCGATGCTGAAGACAATGTTTCAGTCGATTGGGGCAGCCCTGGACGGGTCGCACTCTCACCTCCAGTCGGTTGTGCTGCTCCATTCAAAGTCTGGACCCACACTCACCCTGGATTTGATGCGTATTGGAGCGGAACGGACACGAACAGTCTGGCAATCGCAAGCGGGATTGTAAGCAAAGCGCTGGTGCTAGGAGCGCCCGGCATCAAACAGAGCCTCAACGCGAGCCTTACAGATGTCGGTGAGGGAACTGAGCGTCTGTTGGCAAATGGGCCACTGAGCAACTGGACACAGGAACCTGTGATTCCATGGGCATCATTCTATGGAACAGACGCCGAGGCGTCCATTCAGGAGGTCCGAGTATGAGTTCTGTTCGCGCTCCAAAAGACGAAGAAGAGCGAAGAAAGGCCATCCTAGCTGTAGCGCTTGGAATGGGCCGGTGTATCGAAGATGTTGTTGAAGAAATCATAGGAGAAATTCCTGATGAGGCGCTGATTCTGGCGATCAAAAACCGCATTCAATTTGCTCAAGAAGCAGAAGAAACAATCGATTTTACTTCCCTCGTTGAAGGGATTATTGAACTTCAAAATGACAATGTATAGAGGTGAGCACATGACAGTACCACACAATGAATGCACTGCGTTCAATTGTGTGTTGTGTCACGCTTGGGCACCGAAGGAGACCAGACCTCAGAGCATCAAGCGTGGATGGAAAAGAAACCTCAAGGGTTTTTCCTATGATCAAACCGAAGATGATGAAAGCCTCACCATGCTGACGTTGGATGGCCTGGTCGACTCCATTCAACCTGATCAAGAAGCTGGTGTGCCACTTGTTGTGTTACCCGATACGGCTCAAGACCTCGTCGTTCATTGTTTGGGGTACAATGAAGCAAATCTAGTTCACCAACTCGAGGCGAAAGCCGTCAAACCAAATGCTGTGTTAGACCTCGAAGAATGGCTTGCTTTGACACCGTACATGATGTTGGATGCGGAAGGGAAAATCTCGTATGAGAAACGCGGTTATCTTTCTGGAAAAATCGATTATGACACCACACGATTCTTCCTTGAAATTTGGCACGGGTATTATGGAGTGAACAACGCACTTCAATTGCGATTAAACGCCATGCGTATCGAATCAAATTTGAAGATGGTGCTTCCGCATAGTGAACGGCGAGCGCTCGAATTTCTCCATGAAATTGTCAGCTCACAATCCGAGCGAATTACCGTCGAGAAAGATGGATGCCTCACCGTTCTCGGCGATTCAGGCCTGCACTGGCACATCATTCCAGGGAACAATAAGATCCCCGTCGTGAAAGGCAAAGAGATCAACCGAACGGTTTGCATTCAACCTGCAGGTGCGACCATTTGTCCAAGCGCAGATTATCCTGCCCTCTATGCCATCAGTATGATCAACGATATTACAACCTCGTGGCGTGTTGGGACCCTTTCAAACGGGCTGGTCAATGAGCGAAAGAAAGCAGGGTTAGGCATTTGTGTACCCAGGCTTTCGACCCTCAATCAAGGCGGACAATCCTTCCAACGAATCTTTGGTTGAGAAGATCTCAGTCAACCGGTCAAGTTCCATTTCTAACCCTTCAGAGAGGTCTGTATTCTTCGTTGCATCGATCAATTCACTCGCCATTTTCAGCGCTATTGGAGCGGTACGTGACAATGATTTCATCTGACGTGCGACATTCTTTTCCTCTGCATCAAAGTCTTCTGGGCAGGCACCTGACATGATGGAAGCCATGTTTTCATCGCTGTAAAAGTTGGACGCAAAAGTGGCAATTGCGCTTGATGGATGAGCAGGTGCACCGGGGTATTTGTTACCGGGCTTTCCATCCGAAGCAAGTTGTTCAACACAAGCATCGACAGCAGCCACATCGACAAGATGGGTCAGCAAACCAAGATCATAGCCGGTCTGAGCGTTCATGAAGTTTCCAGCGAGGACCGACCAACGTGCCGCCGGCACACCACAGATTCGTGCTGGTCGCTGGGTCCCACCCAATCCCGGGTAAATGCCAATTGAAGTTTCAGGGAAGCGGAATTGTGTGCGACGTGTTCCAATTCGGTAATCACATGCTAAAGCCAGCTCAAGTCCTCCACCAAGTGCTAAACCAGTGGTAAGAGCAATCGTAGTTTTATTCGAAGATTCAATTTTATTGAGCATGGTATGACCGTTCGCGGTGAAGGTTACGATGTCAGGGATGGCGTCAGCTCGAATTTTATCGACAAAGAACTTGACATCCGCTCCAGCAACAAACGCTTTTCCTGCACCATCGAGTACAATGGTGTGAACCTCATCATTGCTGTTGACAGCATCAAGAGCATCGTTCAGTTGGCCCACAACCGTTTCATTCAGGGCGTTCATTGCCTCTGGGCGATTGATGGTGAGCGTAGCCACACCGTGTTCAATGGTCGTGTCGACGTAAGCGAAATTCCAAGCAGCAGCAGATTGGGACTGGGCGGTAAAGAACGCAGGCACTTGCCAAGCGTGCTCAGGATCGCTCTGTGCACTCAATGAGGCATAGGCTTGAGCCATCCGATGAGCTTCTTGGATACCAACTCTGTTCATCATTTCGAATGGGCCACGAGCCCATCGTAGTCCTACTTTCGCTCCTCGATCTACATCTTCCATCGAGCAGACTCCTTCTTCGACAATCTGAGCAGCAACACCGAACACCACACCATACAATCGTTCTGCAATGGTCGTGTATTGTTCAGAGGAGTAGGTCTCATCACCGCTCACGTCCCAATGGGCATTGGCTTCAATCAAATCACGAAGGTTTTGTGCGCCAACATATCGAGGTGTTTTGAGTTGTTCAGCAAGGTAGTCTGTAGAATGCAAAGCAATTGGAGGACCTGTGAGGTTCATCAGCCCGAATGGGCCAAGTCCGATTCGGAACGCTTTACAGGCCGCTGCGTCAATTTGGGCAGCCGTTGCCACACCTTCTTCCAGCAGTAAGCATGCTTCATTCAGCCAAGGAACAAAGAATCGATTGACAACAAATCCAGGTCGGTCACCACAAACGATGACCACTTTACCAAGCATTTTGCAGTATTGAACGACCTTTTCGATGGTCTCAGGACTCGATGATGCTGCAGGAATAACCTCGACGAGACGGTTTTTTGCAGGGTGGTAGAAGAAATGCAGACCAACAAAACGATCCGCTCGGCCGGTAGCTTCTGCCAGAGCGTTGACTGAAAGTGATGACGTGTTTGAGGCGAGGATTGTTTCTGGACCACATGCTGCATCGAGGGTGGTAAAGACTGCTGTTTTCACATCGAAATCTTCGAACACTGCTTCGATGACAAGGTCGGTATCTGCAGCCGTGTTTTCAACACCGACCACACCAGTGATTCGTCCTTGGATGGCTTCAACTTGGGATGGAGAAAAGATACGACGCTCTACGGCTTCGGAGAGAAAGTCGCTGATGATGCCTTGACCACGATCGACCCATTGTTGCTCTCTGTCGACCATTTGGACTTCAAATTCTTCTTGAGCCGTCTTCTGTGCGATTCCGGAACCCATGTTCCCCGCACCAACAATTGCCACTCGCCGAATAGGTTGCATAGCCCTGCGAATGGAACTTCGCTCATGAACAATCCGGCGTTGCGTTTCCCTCACACAAGGCTGTCATAAGCATCACAAGTCCGTTGGTTGAACACACTCATGTCGAACCTTTTGGCATGGTCAATCAACGCCTCATCTGCTTTTGGCCAGACATGATGTTCATCAGATGCGCTGCGTTTTTTCCATTCACTGTGCACTTCAACAATGGCATCACGCCATGCTTTGGCATCGTCAGAAGCCAAACAGGAGTCAGGTGGCATCAATTCGTTGTGTGAAGCTTCGTCTGAGCACAAGACTCGGGTGCCTGTGGCCATTGCCTCAATGGGAGGATAGCCAAAGCCTTCGCTCACGCTTGGAAAAAGCAGAGCTTCGCAGGCGAATCGCATGTCCATAAGGGCGGTATCGGAGAGATTGCCGCCGTGACTGGTAAAGTTTGGAAGTGAATGAGTTTGAGCCAGGTCTTTGATTGAGGCAGCCCCACTTGGCGATGCGATGGAACCGACATGGTGTACGTGGAGATCGTCCTTCACCTTTGCATCAAGGCCCCCAAGAACTTCGAACAAGAAATCCATTCGCTTTCGGGGGTCGTGACTCCCCACAATCAACAGGTGGCATTCCTTCGAGAGGCTGTCAGCAGGATGGCTTGCCTTTGTTTGGTCGGCTAAGGATGAGTCAAACTTTTCCATATTCAAACCAAGAGGGAGCCAAACTGAATCCACATCTGGGAAGTGTAACTGGCAGGCTGTGAGGGTTGATTTGGAATCACAAATGAGAAGATTCGCTCGCCTGAGTCCATCCTTCAACTTTCGAAGATCTCGGCGGCGAATGAAAGATGGTGAAGGATCACCGATTTCTACTCCGGTTTCACCAAAAGTTCGCACTTCTGGAAAGAGGTGAAACAAATCATGAACCGTGACTGCTACAGGGACCCGGGAGTTCTTTGGTACCAAATGCGCTTGTTCCTGATCAGTGATGTGAATCAAGTCGATGCCTGCTTGATCAGAGATGGATTTGATTCGACGTGGATGAGCAAACCAGCGTTGCCATAATCGAGAAAATGCGCTAGGCTTGGTTCCAAGATCGTATTCCTGTACACCACTTAGGGACCAGCCCGTGATGCGGCCCTGCTCAAGGGTATCCGCTAAGGCATGATGTGCCCCCCCAATGCCGGTGTTGGGGCCAAGTATGCCCCCCCGCACCAACATGACCTTACGACCCATGAAGCGACCAAGGGTTTGCCCCTCTTGAAGATAAGTTGTGGAGGCGTCTCTTCATGGGGTTTTTTGAAAAAATGAAACCTTGGTGTAAAAATGACATTAAGTAGTTGAGGCTGACAGCGTTGGTTGAGGAACCAAAATGTCAACACCACCGCTCAAAATACCTCGCGCTGAATACCAAGCAGTTCGTGCCTCCATCGAGTCAACCATCACCAATGGTGGCGATATTCGCGGTATTCTAGGCAATCAATCAGGCGGTGGAGAAGCGAACACTTTGCACTGGGAAGTTCGACGAGCTGAGGAGGCTTTGCACGTGTTTGGATCCCGATGGACTACAGAGATTTTGACCGCTCTGTACATCGCAGGACCTCGTCGTTTCAATCAAATGAAAAATTTGCTCGAAGGCATCTCATCTCGTACTCTTTCTGACAAATTGCGCTTCTTGGTTGAAGAAGGACTCGTCCTTCGGCAGGTCGAAGAAGGACCCCCAGTCCGAGTGGCCTATGTCTTGAGCGAACATGGTCGCACCTGTGGACGATTGCTTTCACCTCTTGTCGCTCATCTCAAAATTCATGCTGGCATGTTGCTGGCTGATGACTAACTCATCGGCTTGAACATGGATGGGATGGATTAACAAACGAGAAGGTCAACCACCTCCCATGCCTTTGCTTGCCCAGTGGGTTCGACAGCGTCCTTGGTTGGCCGCAGGCATTGCATCTGCTGCAGGTGGCGTCGCCGGGATTGCAGGGGGGATCGCTGCGGCTGCAAGTGCAGTCGGCGGCATGGCGATGGGAAGCATTTCAACCAAAACCAGCGCTCTTGAACACCCATTGCGTCGACGTATTTTGTCAACACTCGAGCAACACCCTGGCCTGTGCTACCGAGAACTGCAAAGCACACTCAATGCTGCAAATGGAACGCTAAGGCACCATCTCGATGTGCTGCAAACTCGGCGAAGCGTTACCGTGCTTCCAGTCAACGGACGAACCTGCTATTTTGCAGGAGCACCCACGCAGATCGAGATTCTTCGTGGCATCAATGTCAACGAGGAGCGTGCTGCAAGCGCACTCCCGATTGGACTCTCGCTCGTTCAGCGCTTGATCGTTGAGGACATTGTCAACGAAGGCATTCCAAGAAGCCAAGCCGCACTCGCTCGACGCATTGGTCGGTCGCGAGCCACAACACATTCTGCTGTCAAGGTCCTCCGCCGCCGAGGAATTTTACGAGAGGATCGAATTGAATTGATGCCTCACATTGACATGGACATCGAATGGCGAGGGACAAAGGCTGTCGATTATGATTGGAACGACGAACGACGTTCGTCGCTTGAGTAACTCCATTCATTTTTCGCCGCTTGAGCGCCATTTACTGCACAGTCTTCAAAGACCCTCGCCGGTCAACATCGACCATGTTCAGTGTCCGAATTCAAGAGGTCCCGCTTCCAACCACGGAGCGAGACATCGATGGGCTCGTTGCATGGTTCATCGAAACCTTGTGTTTGGTTCGAAAGCGTGGAGAAGCAACAGCCGACTTGGGCCGCGCTGGTCCCGTTCATAGATTGTTGAGGGACTTTCTCTTTGCACAACCCACTTCGAGTTGGGACGCGCAGATGCTTGCGGATGAACTGGCCCTTACACCTGCATCCCTCAATCATCATCTCTCTCGTTTGGTTGAGTCTGGTCTTGTTGGCTACACCAATGAGGGAAAGGGGTGGCGGAGGTACTACTTGCGAGGCGGATCGTTGAGCAACGCTATCGAATTCTTCACTGTTCAAACACAAACCATCGTTCGACAACGCCTTATGTTGATCGAAGAACTCTGGACTCGGGAACCATTGCGCATGGCCCTTGAGGTTGCAGAAAGCGACACGCCGTTGCTCACCCTCGGTGTTGTCGAAGCACGTCCGATTCGCGAGGAGAGCAGCAGCCAACTGTCCCAATGGATGGGTGATTTTGGCCTCTTAGGTGAACGACCAGGAAAAGAAGCACATGCCAACTCAATTTCTGTTCAACTCTTTGAGGTGCTGCTTTCACGCGGCGCACCACTTTCGCTCGATGAAGCCGCAGAATTGATCGATGGTCCCAAGGCAAGATTGGGGCGCATTCTTGAGCGATTTAGAACAAGTGGCATTGTTGAACGCGTGGCCCGAATCGACAGACTCAGCATTTCTTTGTGGACGGCTATGCTTGCCCAACACCAACGCCGAGGTGAAGATTGGATGCTCAAAAAAGGTGGCTTCCAGCGCTTATTGAACACAAAGCAACAATCAACCCTGCTTGACAAAATGAAGAAAGGGAAGCTCAAAGTTGAGGACGTCGACCAGGCGATGAAGAATGTGAAACCAACAGAGCAAATGCTTCTGCTTAACCTGCTTGGTGGTCGACTTCCGATGGGCCACAGAATGGTTGGTGAACGCCCTGAAGATGCAGCAAAAAAGGTCACTGAGCGGCTTGATCGCGTGTTACGACGAATGCGCAGAGTGGGTGAACTTGTTGAACAACTCGATGCATAGGTGGTAAGCACATGTCCGAACACATTGCTTCGAAACCAGGGGCTTGGGATGGTGAGCCAAGGCCTCTTTTTCTCGCACCTATGGCAGGTGTTTCAGATCTCCCCTTCCGTTTGTTAGCAAAAGCATGTGGCGCTGACGTCACGATCACAGAATTCACCAACAGCACAGCTTTGACAAGAGAAGCGGCGGTTTCGTGGCGAAAAATGGAATCGCACGAGACAGAAGTTCCATTCATTCCTCAAATTTTTGGAGGCGATCCTGGTGATATGGCGACAGCGGCAGAAATGCTCGCACCAACCGCCGATATCATCGATCTCAACTTTGGATGCCCCGCACCAAAGGTCACCAAAATTTGCGCGGGTGCGGCGCTCATGGGGGAACCAGACAACCTTGTTTCTATGGTTGATGGGATTATTCAACGGGTCGATATACCGGTGACGGCGAAAATGCGTTTAGGAACTGGGCAAGGTGCAAATAATGCTCTCGAAATATGCAAGGAATTGGAAGACATAGGAACTGCGCGTTTGTGCGTTCATGGCCGAACCTTACGTCAGCGTTATTCTGGTGAAGCTGATTGGATGGCCATCAAAGGTGTCGTCGATGCGGTAGAAACACCCGTGGTCGCCAACGGTGATGTCGTCGATGCTGCAAGTGCGAAGGACTGTTTGGAAGTGACTGGTGCATCCGGGCTGATGATTGGCCGAGGTGCCATTGGACGACCATCGGTGTTTGGAGAAATAAAAGTCGGACTCGGTTGGATGGATCACGATGATCTGCCTTGGGTCAAGGCCAACAGCGAAGACTGGTACGAAAAGTCCCCTGTCGGTCAATCATTTGCAGCACGTCGATGGTGTTGGGACAAATACATCGAATTCTCCCACAAGACGGCAGGTCTGCAGCCTCGATGGATGCAGAGGCATGCTGTCGCATTCACGAAAGGTTTGCCTGGAGCAAAGAAGATTCGAGCGGTCATGCATGGTGCCCCCACGCCAGAGGCATTCGCTGATGGTATCAGTTCCTTCTTATCGGGCAAAGCCACAGAATGAGGGGCGACTCAGAATGTGGATTGCCACTCTTCGAGGTCTTCGGCTGCAGCCCAGTCCTCGTCGGTGGTCGCGCCACGAACTTTGAGAACTTCACGAGCCAAGAGCCAGTAAACCAATGCGAGTGAGCGTCGACCCTTGTTGTTTGCAGGAAGAGCAACGTCAACGTTTCGAAGGTTGTTGTTCGCATCCACGATGCCGACGATTGGCAAACCGGAGTTGACTGCTTCACGGAGCGCTTGTTGGTCAGCTGCTGGATCGGTCACAAAGAGAATATCAGGCTCGACATAAGAACGGAGCACTGGGTTGGTGAGTGAACCAGGAATAAACCGGCCGACTGCAGCATTTGCACCAATTGCTTCTGCGAACTTCCGGGCTGGGCGTTGTCCGTATTGTCGTGCGGAGACCACCATGATTCGAGGGGAATCATAGCGGTTAAGGAATTCCGCAATCGAGCGGATTCGAGAATCTGTCATGTTGACATCGAGGAGGTAAAGTCCATCTTCACGAACAGTGTCGATAAAACGGGCCATATCTGCACTCTTTTGTTGAGTACCGATGTTCACCGCATTTTCCTCATAGGATTCAAAGGGGACGAGTAAAGTAGTTTCTTCGGACATTGTAAGACCTCAGCAATCGCCCGACTTGAACCCCATATTAAACCGCTTCGTAGTGAATGCAAATGAACTTGAACACGAAATTGGTTGATTTTGTTGACATATGCCGTGCAAGAACTCAAGGATGAGACGCTCAACTGCATGCCATGGCGGAGGAATCGTTGAGTGAGAACGGTTCCAAAATCGGGACCTACAAAGCCCGTTTGCATAATGATGACATCTGGCGTGATGAAAACGACACTGCGCTGAGTCTCAGTGCGAGTGATCTAGAACGGCACGAATATTGCCCAATGTCGTGGGCATTGTCCCGTGAAGGAAATTCTGGCCAAGGTGAAGCCATCGAAGCCGGCATACGAAAACACGCCGAAATTCATCAACAAATGGAGTCCTTCAAGGAAATGAAATCGACCATGCGCAGAGCCACCATCATCTGGACATGGTGGTATTCAGTCATCGTGGCATTCGTGATTGATGGCATTGCATTCAACTACATCGATGACGTGGTTACCACCCCGCTTGATCTCGCTCGGTACCTCGCTCTTTGGGCTCTTGTGCTCCTTGTTGCGGGCCTCTTGGCCACCTACTTACCATGGCGAAGTTGGATTGGATGGGATGAGACCCTTGCTCAACGCAGAACACGAATCATACGTGAGCATGCTGAAATTCAACCGGTATTCGAACAGCCGAACTTTATCGGCGGCTGGTTTGAAGCAGGACGGACTGAAGTCTCACTTTTCTTCGGAGCCATCGTTCTTGGTCTTCACGCCATTGCTTTGGTTGGGGCAGATAACCGTTCACAGGCCACATTCATCCTCTTCCTCACCGCGATGGCATGGACACTTGCTGCTTCGTGGCAACTGCAAAAAGTTCTGATCAGTGAGAATGCATTAGAATCGGTCAGGAAAGACGTTGATTTGGGCGCAGATGATGATCTTGCATATTCTGATGATGACACCTCCTCAAACTTGCTCGAAGACCCTGCGACTGGACTTCGTGGAAGACCTGATCAAATCGTCATTGTCGATGGTGAATTCATTCCCGTGGAACAAAAAACAGGCAAGGTACCCAGCCGCCCCCACGCCTCGCATCGAATGCAAATATTGGCCTACCTCCACCTCGTCGAAGTCAGCACGAAGAAACCCTCGCCTTACGGCGTTCTTCGCTATGGAAAGGAAAATCTCCACCAAATTGAATGGGATGCCACTGCAAAAAAAGACTTATTTTCAGCCATTTCTGAGGTTCAAAGGCTCATGGTTGAAGGTGGCGCTCAACGTAACCACGACCGGCCTGGGAAGTGTGAAAATTGCTCACGTCGATACGCATGCAGTGAATCATTAGTTTGATTCTGCACATGTATCATTTGGTGGGTAGATGATGCACGTGTTTTGGACGCTGACTGTGAAGGTGAATTGGTCTTGGGCTGCTGTACCGGGAATACCGATGCCGCGCGCTTCAACCGTGAGGGTCCATTGACCAACAGGAAGTGTTGGGTCGGGATTGATTTCAACAGTCGCAGGTTGAACATCTTGACATTCATTTAATTCCCACACTGTAGTTCCTGATGGATCGACAAGGGTTGCTTGCACATATCGAGTCAGGCCGTTGTCAAAACACGCAACGGCATCAGACCCTGTAATTGAGACCTTTCGATAGATGATGACTTGAGTGGCATCTGCTCGAACATCAAGGGTCGAAGAGTTGGTGTAGGGTTCGACCTCGATGGTGTCAAAGACATGGCTGAGCGTCATGCTGTCAACTGTGATTGAAGGCTCTGCTTCCCCTCGCAATCCTTCAAGGCTTTCACGAGCCTGGATGAGACCCAAGCATCCAGACGTGCTGGACATCAACAGTGTAAGAACCAACGCCATTGGGAGAAGGTACCGCTTCATGGTCAATCCGATGAACGCCTTCCATATCAATTCAGTGCAGGTTCTTGCGAGGGGTTGAAAATCCAAACCCCTTGGCTCGACATGCCCGAATGACGTCTGGACCTGCCGAGCGAAAGCTGTGACGTACCCTATGAAAGCCGACGGGCGCCTTCATTCTCTTGATCACTCAAACTTCGCACCGCATGTGCTGCATTCCTTTGCATCCATCGGGATGTCTGCTCCACAAGCGCCACATTCAGACATGGCTGGGGCTTCTTCGGCAGTTCGTCGTCGTGGTGCACGGCGTCGGGCTGGCTTTGGTTTCGAGGACTCCGGATTGTCAGCAGTGAGTGGTTTTTCTGGTTCATCTGCGTCGTTCCAATTGAAGTCAGCAGTGGCATCAGTCACTTCATTGCCCGCAAAGGAAGAGTCTGTCAACTTCATTCCAACCTGAACCTTATCACCTGGCATGATGCCATCCTCGCCAGTAATTTCGTACAATCTTCCACGGATTTCAGCATCACTTGCGCTCAATTCAGAACCATCATCGCCCGTATCCTTGAGGGAGATCACTTCGCCTTTCTCCTTGAGAATAGCATCGATGTCAACGCCTTCATTACCGAGTTCGTCCATGCCCTTGAGGGTGGTCGTTACGGTGTTGTCGTAGGCTTCCAGTTCCTCTTCAGTCATGTTTTCTCGCTCAATTTCATATGCGTTTCTTCGATCGTAAGCAGCCTCAACTTCGGCTTCAGCAGAAACGATGTTTGTATCCCATTCGTCTTCGAGGTTCTCTTCGTCATAGCCAAAGTCTTTGACAGCTTGAGCGAAGTTCTCAGTGCCTTCAACGATTTCATTTTCATCGACTTCTTCTTCAGGGAGCGAAATTGTTTCCTTGACCTTCGGTTCTCTACGTTCGCGTCGCTCAAAGTAAGAGGATACGTCTTGTTCAGCACCACAGTAAGGGCAATTATCGAGCAGGTCTGGAATTGATTCACCACATTCTTGACAGTCGTGGAATTGCTTTCTTGCCTTTTTGAGGTTGAAAGCACAATGCGGGCAGCGATCTTCGTCGCCTTCTAACTCACCGTCACACGCTGGGCAGTATTCGAAAATATCGCGCTCAACTTCTTCCTCTCGGTCACGGGTCATCAGAATGGCTGCTACAAGAACACCAATCAAAATGAGGGCGCTCAATCCAATAATCGTGAAGGTGCCCATTTCTGCATTTGTTTCAAGATCATCGAGCGCATCGTCAGTCAAAACGGTCGCAAAGGTTCGTGTGAATGTGGTGGTCACTGTTGGATCGGATGGAACAAGCCTTACCGTCGAGAGAGGAGCATAAGCAACAAAATCACAGGTGAGGGACACACGATCGCCACGGTTTTCGACAGTGGCACTCATGTTGCCCAACATCTCATTATTACCATCGATGCAGTCAAAGGTTAAACTCCCAGTTTCAGTGCTGGTCAAATCAATGGAAATGGTGTAGGTTTCCCCTGCATCGAGTGGGGATGATGCAGGGTTTGCTTCATCATCAAGGATGCTAAACGAGGACAGCCACCATTCGAGGCGGAGTTCTGCCTCAACAGATACCGTACCCGTTGCTTCGTTGTTGAGGGGATTGTCATCCCAACTTCCTGAGAGTGGCACCCACCCTGCGACAAAGGTTGCCTCATGAGCTCCAAGCGACGTCGTCAACTCGATTTCCCATGTCAAGGATTCACCTTTTTCGAGATAAATAACTGGTGACACGCCATCCGTGCCTTCCCATGTGTATTGCAATCGACCTGACACTTCGATGTCACCGTTGTTGCTCATGCTGACTCGCCACAGGACTTTCTCTCCCGAGTTCACAGAAGGGCTGTCTGCGATCGCAATTGGATCGACGAACACGTCGGGAATAGGATAAATCGACAATGCGGTTGTGCTTCGATCGTTATCGTTGGATTCTTGAATAAACGGAGCGGTACCAAACGGATCGATTTGAGCCGTGACTTGGTGTATGCCGACCTCGAGGGAACTGAGATCACTTGAGGTGAGGGTGTGGCTCCAATCGGTCTCTGCATAACCTGCTCCCGAAAGAACGACTGTGAAAGGCACAGAGGTGACAAGTCCACCGTTTCCGTCCGGAATCTCAAGCCACATTGGCACTTCAGTTGTGCCGCTGCCGTTGGTCCGCGCCAAACGTCCTGAAACAACCCATGGACCTTCGAGTGCCCCTTCCTCAATGGTGACACTCATCTCGCCTTGATGGTACACATCCATGCGCGTATCGACGGTGAATTCTACGCTTTCCTGCTTGTTCACCTCAGAAGATTCCTCGACAGCGCTTTCATAATCCGGGGTCGCATAGATTGTGTGAGTTCCACTCGATGGAGCAACGAAGGTCGTGTTGACCCAAGCCGATGAGCCTGCATCAATCGATGGCGTCGCAAGGTCTTGGTCTGCAGCGCCTGGGAGGTCAAGGTGAAGCACGCTTGCACCTGCAGGCTCACTTCCAGTGTTTCGGACAAGTGAGGATACAGTGATGGTGTCACCAGCGAAGATGCCAGTGGTTGGCGAAACTTCGAGGGTTGTTACCTTGAGGTTAGGCAACCCTGTGACTGTAAATGGGACATAGAAATCCATGAAATTGCCTGAGTCACGCGGGTATTCCACAAGGATGTGCACTTCATGTTCGCCTTCAAGAACGTTGATCCATTGGGTCGAAACTTGAACGCTGGTTTCGCTATCGATGTCGACACGGCCTTGTTCAATGATGTTGTTTGGACCTTGGGATTCCTTGTAAAAGGTATATTCTACATCTGAAGCGAAGGTTTGACCGGCGTTGTACAAACCAAGCAGAATGGTCACGGTGTCGCCTGCTTTTGGCGCAGATGGTGACAATGCAACCGTCGAAGGAGAGGCTTGAATGTCACCAACCTCCTCAGCGTTCACGCTCAACGGCAATGTTGCCATTCCAAGCAAGAGAATCACAGCCATGACCTTCAATGTGTTCGCCATACATAGCGATGACACCCTGCAAAGCACTTGAACCCATCTCAAACAGAGGGGTAAAATCGTTGTTCCGAAGCGGATTGGGCGAGCGCCAATTCTTCGAAAAGTGAATCCCTTTCGAACATGAGCACCACCTTAGAATCCCTGCCCTCGTTCAATTCCTAAAGGGGAGCATTGAAGGACAACCTCACCCGTCAATGGTCCATGGGAAGGACCGGCGTCACTGCGTTGCTCATCCTTCTGTTGCTCGGCATGGGTACTTCGCCAATGTTTGGCAACACTCAACAACCTGAAGCACAGCTTGAGGACAACGAACGAATGTGGAGTTCCTCAAACCTACAAATGACCTTCTCGAATGGCCCTTCGACAGGCGATTCAATCACCGGACAATACCAACTGACCTTCGCACTCACCGGTGAGGCCAATGTCTCATCAATCCTGATTGAAGCATCTTCAGATGGCACATCATGGACAACTGTTTCCAACCTGACCAGTGTGCCCTGGTTGACCTATTTTGATTCGACCGCATACACAAATGGCACCTACAGCCTGCGAGCTACGGCATGGGATGATGATGTGAACCAGAGCGTTGTCGTCACCTCCGATACCTTCACAATTGCCAACCAAATACCACTGATCACCATCTTCACAGCCCTCAATGCTGATGCTGGAAGTGGAGATTCAGCGAGTGACCGAGCGTGGTTTGGAATCGATGCGGATGAAGCAATCGCTTTCCGATGGGGAGCAAGTGATGATGATCTCACCTACGCTTCCCTCACCAATGTACCAGGTCCCGGCGCACCGTCCAATGACGGTCCCACCTCGTTGAGTTATGGATGGGATTGGTCGAGCGGTGCCATGAATGAAGGCACCTACAACCCTCGTCTTACCGTCTATGATGGGTCTGGTCTTTCCGCGAGTGAAACCATGTTCATTGGCATTGACCGAACCGGTCCAACCTTGGGTGACTTGACGATCGGCTCGGGCGCAGCTTGGCAAAACAGCGGAACTGTAACCATCAGTGGACTCATCACGGCCGCTGATGATGGCCAAGGGAGCGGTGTTGCATCTTGTCAATTCAGCACCGATGGAACCTCCTGGTCCACTGTGACAACCGACACCACAACATTACAATTCAATGAAGGAAACCATACGCTTCAATTCCGGTCTGTTGACCGAGTTGGCAACATTGGTGAAGCCTCTGATGTCTTGATTCAAGTTGACCAAACCGCACCAGAACCGATTGGTTGGGTGGTCGACGAACTCACAACAAGTCGAGTCGGTCCCGCAAATGTAAGTTTCAATGCGCTTGATGATGGTTCGGGATTGGATTTGACGGCCTCTTACATGCAATATGGCTTTGATTCGAACGGCGTCGGCCAAACTCCAGATCTTTCTGGGCGTTGGTTGGATTTTGGCGTGACTGGCCTGGATGCGACTGTAGCACTCTCAAACTGGGCTACAAAATCTCGTCAGCACCTGATGTTCCGAGCAGTTGTTGTTGATCAAGCGGGCAATGAATACGCTTCAACTCCAAGTTCCTTCCAAATTCTTCCGGGCCTCGACCTTTCGTGGAATTCGACTCAAACCAACTTGGACCGCATGATTGTCCGCCCGGGTGAAAACTCAGGTAATGTGACCATTACGAGTGTTCTTGAAAGCAATCAAGACTACGGTGGTAGCATCGTGGTTCGATTGGAGTCTGCACCTGCAGATCGCACAGCCTCGGTCAGCTGGACGGTGATGGAAGCACGGACCTTACCGTCTGGAACGCTCTCTGACAGCACAGAGACACTGATTTGGAATTACACCGTTCCTCAAACCGGACAGTACGATTTACGCCTCGTCATCGACTACCTCGATGTCATCGATGAATATGATGAAGGCAATAACAAGAACCACTTGGTCGTCACTGGGGCCTCAATTGGATCGCCCGGACTTGTCCCATCGTTCGCCCCTTCAATGGGCCTTCTTCTTTTGGTTGGAATCGCCATAGGCTTCCTGCAACGCCGTACAAGAGTTTGAAAAGAGGTCGGCCGCAGCAGGGGCCATGCGACAACCTTTGCCACGTGTCCCAATGGACCGCGTTGCGGTGCTCATCGGTGCAAAGGGTGCAACTGCGAAATCGTTGAGGCATGCGGCTGGATGCAAGGCGCTCGACATCGATTCCAACACTGGAGATGTTGAGGTTGAATGGGGCGAACCGGGCACATATGACCCAGTGAAAGCGATGAAGTTCCCCGACGTCATCAAAGCCATTGGACGAGGCATGGCACCCAAAGCAGCGATTAGGTTGCTTGATGATGATCATTTCTTCGAACTGGTGGATATTCGTTCCTTCGTTGGTAAGCGTTCAAACCAGCAACGACGAATTCGAGGCCGAATCATTGGGAGTCAAGGAAAGATTCGCAAATTGATCGAAGGCCTCACAGACACTCAAATTACAATTTACAACTCGACGGTCGTTCTTGTTGGTGAAGAAGATGGCCTCTCTGCTGCTCGACAAGCGATTGAAATGCTTGCTGGTGGGGCAGAACACGGAACCGTGCTGAACTTCCTTGAGCGTGACAGACGGCGCAATCGCTTGGTCAACCGAAGCCTCGACACGATTGAAATCAAAGACGACCCCGCACCACAAGCTGGTGGTTTCGAAAATTTGGTTCCAGGTCTTGCAGATGTCTCGAACCGCCGAGGACGCAGAATGCGAGCCGCTCAAGTCGACCCGTCGGATGATGAGGCTGTTGATTCGATGATGGACTTAGCAGAAGACGAACAAGTCGATTGGGAAGAAGAGTGATTTACTCTTCTTCATCCTCGAATTCAATCTGATGCACATGATCAAGATTCATGTGGAGCACCTCGTACATCGCTTCTGCTAGCGTAACTTCGATTCCATTTTTATTCGCCCATTCGACAAGCCGTGTGACATCTCGAACGAGGAATTCTTCTGCCTTTGGATGGCCCTGAACGACGGCTTGACCAACATCGATGACCACCGCCCGTTCTTCATGCCATAGAATGTTGAATGGAGAAAAATCCCCGTGCACAAGGTTGCTCTTCTGCCAAGCCACCGCCAAGAACTCCAAGAGGTCAGCATAAACTGGTTCCGGGTCCTCAACATGAACCTCCCTCAACTTTGGTGACGAACCGCGTTCATGTCCTAAGTAATCCATGATCAGGACATTTTTGTGAATCCCCAGAGGTTTAGGGACATTGAGGCCCCATCGTGACAAGCGCGAGAGGTTTCTGTGCTCCTTTCGAACCCAAATGTCAACCAGATCTCGATGCCTCCTTCGAAGACCACCGAACCTTGGATCGCCTTCGATGTACTGAACAAGATTCTTGAACACAGCGTTTGAAGTGTGGAAGATTTTCACAGCAACGGACTTTCCGTCAATGTTGGTGCCGTGAAAAACGTGGGCTTCTTTGCCGCGAGCAATTGGATAATCAAGCGTATCGATGACGCCTGTTTTCATCAACTTATACAACGACATCAAGGTGAGACGATCAAAAACTTGGTCGAATACACGACGGTCAACCCAATCAAATGTGCCTGTGCCCATAGCGCCCTGAATCTTGTTTTCGATGTCGCGGAACATTCGCTTGTACCGTGCTTCCTTCATCCAGCCGTAACTGTTCTCTTTTGAGGCGAGATTACTGAGGAATTTATCCTCCTCGGATGATGCATACTCATCGTCTAAGTTTTGAGAACGAGAAGTGCGCTTGCCCTTTTTCTTGCGGCGATTGTGGTTGCGGCGATTGTGGTTGCCAGTGTTCAACTCATCCCAGTTGTCCTTGGCCATCAAATCACCATTCTGTGAGCATAGGCTTGAATGATTCAACCAAAGAGGTCTTCCAAATCTTCGTCATCGTCGTCATCGTCAGCATCCCCATCTTCTGATGGGTATTCCTCAACGGCGACGAATGGTTCTTCTGGCTCTTCTTCCGGTGATTCAGAATCTTCTTCGGCAGCATCCACAGGTGCTTCGGGTTCACCAAAGAGATCCTCCTCATCATCGTCATCATCTGCGAACAAATCGTCTTCATCATCATCCGCATTTTCTGATTCATCTGCAGAACCAAAGAGATCGTCCTCATCATCGTCATCCATGGTCCCAAACAGGTCGTCATGTTCGTCATCATCGTCAACAGCGGTGTTCATTCCGAAGATGTCAACATCTGGAGGTAAAACGCCCTTTCTTGAGAGGTACATGGCTTGAGTCTTGGTGTATCGGTGCTTAACATCGGCTTTGGCGTCTTGAAAATCCCAAGGCCAAACGATGATCAAGTCGCCTTCACGAACCCATTGGCGTCGGCGCATTTTCCCTGGAATGCGAGCCATTCTTGTTTCGCCATCAGCACAGAGCACTGTCACACGACGGCCTCCAAGAATTTGCTCAGCCAAAGCAAACATTTCGTTGACTTTCTTGTTTGGCATTTTGACACGGATTTTTCCTGCCGACGAACCCTCTGGTGATTCAAGTCGAGCAAGTTCTTCCTCGTCCACTTTCTCTTCACGTCGACGACCCATACGGTTGCACCTACTATGCCGTAATGTCCACCCTTCTTGAATACAGCACCTCAACGAAGGGGCTCTTTTGCTTCATAGGGTATGGAAAACGCTTCACCACTTCGTGGTGAGGCTTTCTGCTGCTGTGCGGCACATCTCGAGCACTGAATCACCAAAGACGCCGAGCATAACAGTTGCAACGACACAGATGAAAATCGAGGTTCGAACTTGCCAGCCAGAGGGAAGGGCACCTTCTCTGCCTTCTTCTGCATCTTCAAAGAACATCACAACAGCAACCCGTAGGTAATAGAACACCGAGATCGCAGAGTTCAACACCATCAACAGGGCCAACCACCACACCCAGTGGAGTTCACCGAGTGATGTTGCACCAGCTCCAACGCCGACATTGACAATTCCCATGATGACCATCAACTTGGAGAGGAAACCAGCCATTGGCGGCACACCTGCAAGTGAGATCATGAAGATGAACATAGCAAACGCGAGCAAGGGTTCACGCTTGGCTAGGCCACCCAATGATGAGAGACGGGATGAATCACCATCCGATTCAAGGATGGAAAGAACGAGGAACGCTCCGAGTTTGAAGGCGACAAGCACCAACATATGGAATAACAAAGCGGTCATGACAAGCAAAGCTGCCTCGCCTTCCTTGCCAGCAAACGAGGGGTCCCATGTCCATGCACCAACGGCGGTAAGTCCAGCCAACATGTAGCCTGCGTGGGCGACTGAAGAATAAGCAAGCATACGCTTTGGATTGGTGCTTCCAAGCGCTGCGATGTTCCCCCATGTCATGGTGAGTGCTGCGAGTGCGCCGATGCAAACCAACCAGACTGCAGAGCCTTCTGAGGATTCAGGTGCCGCCACGATCAGGAGCATTCGAATCAAACCGACCATACCCATGGCCTTGCTTGCAGTAGCGAGGACACCTGCAACTGGGCTGCTTGCTCCTGCATAGGCATCAGGTGCTGCAAAGTGGAACGGAGCTGCGCTGACCTTGAATCCAAACCCAACGAGTACGAAACCAATACCGATGAGTGGTAATGCTTCGGTTCCGGACACTGCAAAGGCTTCGGCAAGGACTGAGAACTGAAGTGAACCGGCCCAAAGGTAGAGCATCGAAAGGCCGTAAAGACCGACACCGGAGGCGACGGAACCGACGATGAAGTACTTCATACCGGCTTCTGAACCTGCCTTGGATTCCTTCATGAACGCAACGAGAACGTATGTGGAGAAGGAAGCCAGTTCCAATCCAATGAAGAGCACAAAGAGGTCTTGTGCCAAGGCCACAACAGACATTCCAAGTCCGCAAGTCAACATCAAAATGTAGAAGTCTGCTTGTCGACGGTTGTTGTACAATTGATCCTCATTGAGTTTGCCACCAGTGCCTTCGACCTTCAAACGATTCATACTTGAGAACGAGGCCAATGCAAGGGCACCGAAGAAAATCAATTCGAAGACACGGCTGAAGCCATTGACTTCGAGCAGTTCTTTGGCGTTCTCAGTGCTGCTGCTCACGACCGTCAGCGCTTCTACGCCGCCATTCAATGAGTCTGCAACTGCGGCAAAAGCGCCGGCCAAAGTGATGGTGGCGATCCATGCAGGTAGGCGCGGATTGCTCGTCAATGCAAAGCGTTGTCCGCCCAAGAACCACGGCAAACGGATTTGAGTTCCTGGAATTCGGAACGTCCCTTTACCCAAGTTTGGAATGATGATGAGGGCGATTAAGCCAGCGAAAAGCAACATTTCAGGAAGCATTGCTGAATAGAAATCATCGCTGAAGGCTTGTGTTTGACTCATATCAGGCACCTCCCTTGAAAATGCCATTTGAAATCATGTGTTCAAAGAATTCACGGCAATAACTGTCCATCATATCAAGGCCAATCCAAGGCAAGATACCGAACAAGATGGTGAAGGCTGCGAGAATGAGCATAGCGAGTTTCTCTTCATTGGTGATGTCTGGTACAGGATCGCCATGCAAGGATGCAGGAGGTTGAGTTTCGTCGCCACCTTCGAAGATGGTGCGTTGCATCGACCAGAGGTAGTAAGCAGCAGTGAGGGCCAAGACGAGCGCTGGACCAATCATCCAAAGAACGCTCCAGCCTTCCAAGTCAATGAAGTACCACAAAGCGATGAGCATCATCAATTCTGCAACGAAGCCTGCAAGAAGTGGCAAACCAAGTGAGGCCATCCATGCAAACATCATCGAAGTTGCAAGCCAAGGCGAATGCTTTGCCATTCCTCGCATAGCGCCGATTTCCATGCTGTGGTAGTGGTGCTTGAATGCGCCACATACTGCAAACAGCATTGGGCTGATGATACCGTGAGCGAACATCATGAACAGTGCTGCAGCCCAACCCATTGGTTGCATGGTGGCGATGCCGATCAAGATGACACCCATGTGAGAAACAGAGGAATACGCAACCATCTTCTTGAGGTTCGTTTGACCCAAACAAACGATGGCTCCCCAAACGAGGGAAACCATTCCGAAAATCATCAATGCCATCTGGAAGTGTTGAAGCGCATGAGGGAACATGCTTAACGGCAGTCGGAACATACCGTAGGCACCCATTTTGAGCATGACACCAGCAAGTAGCATCGAACCACCGGTTGGGGCTTGAACGTGCGCATCAGGCAGCCAAGTGTGGAATGGAACCGCAGGCAATTTGACGAGGAAACCAAGCATAAGCATCACAAACAGGACCTTTTGCATGCTTTCACCCATGTACCATCCATCCATGTTTGCAGCGGTTGCTGCCTCAACGAGGGTTGGGATATCGAAGGTTCGTCCAGTCATGGTACCGTACTTTCCTCCAGTACCAATTTGATCTGGTTGCATCAAGTAGAGCGTCACCAATCCAAGCAGCATCACGACAGAGGCTGTGAAGGTGTAGATGAAGAATTTCTGAGATGCATACTTGCGGTCCTTTCCACCCCAATTGAGGATGAGGAAGAACATCGGAATCAATGTCAACTCCCAGAACACATAGAACATGAAGAGATCAAGCGAGACGAAGACACCGATCAAAGCGCCACCCATCAACAGAAGTGTTGGGAAGTAGGTGGCTCCATTTTTCTCATGCCATGTAGCGATGATGGTCACTGGAAGCAAGAAGGTTGTCAACCATACCATTGGGAATGAAAGAGCATCGAGACCAACGGTCCAATGAATCCCAAGCGCTGGGAACCATTCGTAACTGTCGTAGAGTTTGTAGTCATTGAAGATCAATCCGTTTTCTGGATCAATGCTGGCAAAGACCTCGAAGAACATCCAAGTTGTGTATCCAAACAACACCAATGAGAAGGCAAAGCTCGCCATTCGAATCGGATTGTTGAGTTTTTCATGCGCCGATTTCTTTGCATTCGCCACAAAGGCGAGCAAGACAATACCTGCGACCACAGGGAAGCCTACAAGTTGCATCGAAATCCAATCAGTACCGGCTTCGAACAATCAAGCCACCCCCCAAACGAGCATGAAAATCGCTAACATACCAACAGATACCATGAGGATGTAATCTCGAGCAGATCCGGTGGTGAGTGAGCGAACGACAGTTGAGAGCGACTGCGAGCCAGATTCAATGGTCTTGATGGTCCCGTCGATGACATCAGCATCTGTTTCTGCTGCCTTGGTTGAAAAGCCAGCCACAATCTTGAGCATGGCCATATCGTAGTAGTGGTCGATATAGAGGCGGTTTTGTAATGCGACGGCGAGCGTTGAGTTGGCAAAAGCACTGTTGTCGAAATTGAATCGTTGCTTCACCCAAGCGTTGAGGCGAATGACAGGCATCATCCATGGTTTCGCGGATTCGCCTTCTTCCAATTGGCCACCGTACAATGCCAGTGCAAGTCCAGGACCGGCTACAGCACCAAGAGCGATCGCGATGTAGGTGATGATGAAGAAGTATGGGACTTCGTTAGCGAATGCATGTCCCAATTCGTAAATGATACCGTCGATAAGCGACTTCTCTGACATGAAGGCATAGCCTTCATCTGGCGCCCAGTGGGTGAAGCCCATACCTGCAAAGAGGATGGAAGACAAACTGACAAAGGTCAGAATGAACAATGGAGTTTTGATCCATGTGTTGGTTGGACCAACGTGGGCTGCAACCTCATTGTTTGGCTTGCCTGCAAAGGTCTTGAGCCACATTCGTGACATGTAGAACCCGGTCATTCCCGCACCGATGAGCACACACATAGCGGGCAAAAGGAAACGAGGGTCATCTTGAGCAACTCGCCAAGCGTTGGCAATGATGCCTTCCTTGGACCAGAATCCGCCGATGAGCGGCAGACCCATGATGGAGGCGGAACCGACAAGCATGGCGGTTGCAGTGATAGGCATCTTGGAAGCAAGACCACCCATATTTTCCATGGATTGAGCGTCAAAGTGATCATCATGATGATCGTCATGATGGTCGTCACCATGGTCGTCATGGTGATGCAGGTGATGATGTGCATGATGCACTTCGTGAATCACTGAACCACTGGCCATGAACAACATGCCTTTGGCCATAGCGTGGTTGAACAGGTGGAACAAAGCAGCACCAAACGCAACGATGACGATGTAGTGGTTGTCGTAATAATCTGGATTCTTGACGCCGTCTGGGAGGTACTCGTGCCAATACAATGTGTTGGCGAGGTACATAGCACAACCAAGACCTGTGAAGATGTAGGCGAGTTGACTCATGGTTGAATACGCCAAGACCTTCTTGAGGTCCATCTGGACAAAGGCAATGGCCGCTGCCATGACTGCTGTGATACCACCGACGAGAGCGATGATAAAGGCGAGGTCAGCAAGATCCCCGTGCAAGGCATCTGCACCGAAGAACGGGAACATTCGGGCGACAAGGTACAATCCAGCGTTGACCATTGTAGCTGCGTGAATGAGAGCTGAAACTGGTGTTGGCCCTTCCATTGCATCGGGCAACCAAACGTGGAGTGGGAACTGAGCGGACTTACCGACCGCACCGATGAACATCAGTCCGAGGGCCCATTGCAAGGTACCTGCCGAATGCTCAGCAACATGTTCGATGTTTGCAGTATCAAAGACCACGGTGTAATCTAAAGATCCGAACAAATCCCACAGCATGACCAATCCAATCATGAGGAATACGTCACCAATACGGGTGGTCAAAAACGCCTTCTTTGCTGCATATGCAGCGCTTGGGCGCTCGTAATAAAATCCGATAAGCAAGTAGGAACAAAGACCCATGATTTCCCAGAAGATGAACAGCCAAAGGAAGGAGTCAGCAAGGACCATGCCAAGCATTCCGGAGCAAAACAAGGTGAATTCTGCATAGAAGCGGTGGTTACGGTTGTCGTTGATTGGGTCGGTGTTCATGTAACCAATACTGAAGGTGTTGATGAGCAAACAAAGGAATGCTGCAACAAATAACAGCATCACCGTGATGTGGTCAACATAGATACCGAAACCAAACTTGTCGGTGCTTACCCCACCGGTGGTTCCATCCCAAACACCAGAGGTGAACCAGTGGAACACTGAATCATGTCCGGCTTGAACCGCACCTATGAAATCCATAATGAGAATGATCGAGAGCACAAGAACGGCGCTCATGACACCAAGAGCGATAATACCGCCTTCCTTGACTGAATTCTTCCACATTGGATTTCCGTTGAACACTTTGCCAAGGAAAAGAATGACCGCAAAGGCCAACATTGGGAGGAGCACAATCAATGGTGCCAATTCTGAGACGTGGGGTGCTGCGATGTCTGATACTTCTGAACCTGCCATACAATCACCTCAGTTCCTCAGGACATCCACATCGTCCAATGATATCGTGTCGTGTTGACCATACATGGCTAGGAAGATGGCCAAACCTATGGCGACTTCACTGGCAGCAATGGCAATAGCAAAAATGGTGTACACCCATCCGGTTGTGTCTCCGTGATGGACGGCTGCTGCAGCGAATTGCATGTTTGCAGCGTTGAGCATCAATTCGATGCACATGAGAACGATAATCGCGTTCTTTCGTGTGAAAGCGCCACCGAGGCCGATGACAAACATAAGGGCTGAAAGGCCAGATACCAATGCTGGATCAATCATTCCTCCTCACCTCCAAATTCCCACAAGAGATTTTCCATTCGCTCATCACGAACGAGGTAAGCAGCACCGATCATGGCCATGGACATGAGCACACCAAGAATGAGCAAAGGTAAGGCCCAATCTGTCAAGAGAGCATCAGCAAGACCGCTGGTTGTTGGTTCATCTTCGCTTGCATCGGCCCAAACAGCGTCGGCGCTGAGCACTGAAACAAGAATCATACCTAGGGCGAGCAAGCCCATACGGGTGGCCAAGGAGAGCACCTTCATTCGAAGTCCTCCTCAAGGATTTGACGGCGTGTTAACATGATACCAAACAGCACCACTAAACCGACGCTCGCCAAGTAGACGAGGATTTGAATGGCAGCAAGGAATTCCGCTCCAAGAAGGATGAAAATTCCTGATACAGCCATGAAACTGAAGATCAGTGAAAGCATGGAATGAGCGACCCGTTGGGCGAGAATGAGCCCGAGGGCACCGCCTAATGCAATGGTTGCAAAAAGAAAGAACACGCCTAGTTCTGCTGCGCTTGCAACGTCCATCTCAGGCGTCCCCCTTCGAAGCCTCGTCGAGCATACGCTTTGCTTGGTTGGCCCATTCGTCACGCTTGACGCGCCCTGGGAAAAACTCGATTGCTTCGTTGACTTGATCCTCCAAGTCGCTGTTCATTTTGCTGATTTGGGAGAAGGTGTAGATGCCGAGAGCATTCAGCTTTTCTTCGATAAACGGACCAACGCCCTTGATGGCTTGAAGGTCATCTTTCTCGCTGGAATCAGCCGTGCCGAGAATGTTGAAATCAATACTCTTCGAACGCTCTTTGACGCGTTCAAGTTCGGCCTTTTTCTTTTCTTCTTTGCTAAGAGGTGCGGTTTCTACGACCTTTGGTTCGGCAGCCGTAACGACGACTTCAACCTCAACTTCAGCGGGCTTAGCGACTTCAGCCGCAGCTTTAGCAGCCTTCTTGGCCCGCTTGTCGCGCTCCTTGTTGGCTCGCTTTGCAAGTTCAGTGTCTACTGCTTCTTGGTGAACGTTTGGAAGCACTCGTGTTCGGCTTGCGTCGAACCACAGTTCTTGTCGGGTGAATCCTGACATTCCGTCGTATTCATTGGTCATGAAGAAGGATGTGAATCCACAGGATTCCATGCAGAGACCGCAGAACATGCAGCGGCCAAGATCGATTCGTCCTGACACGATTTGGTCATCAGCGACTCGAAGTTCGCTCTGATCGACCTCAACCTCTTCACCAGAATCATTCCAGCGGACGGTTGCCGTAGAGCCGGTCAAGTCGAGCACTTCTGCAAAGCGCCATTCGTTCGGCGTGTCTGTGTGTGCGGTTGCAAGGTTGAAGTCTTCAAGGGTTGCAGCCACTTCTGGCTTAAGCATGGCAGCGTGACCGCCGACTTCCAACTCTGCGCCAAGGCCTTCGTGTTCGCCCTCGGCGTTGTCGAGCACATCGACGCGAAGTTCGGTCGTCATGTGGAGGCAGTCATTTGGGCAGATGTTGACGCACATCTTACACGCCGTACATGTTTCCCAGATCACACCAATTCGACCGTTGTAGTTCCCAGGAACGAAGAGCCAGGGCTCCATTTCCTCGAGGCGTTCGTATGGGTATTGGACAGTTTGTGGCTTCCAAAGGGTAGGGAACAGGTCCGAAGTGACTCTGTCAGGTGCGAATTGTTGGTTGCTGATGTCGTTGAACTCCAAGGTTTTGTCAGCTCGAACTTTGTCTCCATCGCTGAGGAACTCTGGGTGTTCGGTGTTGTGATAGCCCATGGCGAGGCGCTTTCCGAAGATCTTTCCAAAGAATGGGAAGGTTCGGAGTGCCGTGATCAATGTAATCTTGAACGGGTACCAGAACAGGTTTCTGAAATTAGGTCGTGCGTTAGGGTGCATTGGCATTTTTAATCACCTCAGTCCTTACCCGGAGTGTGCGTTCCCGCGGGCTGTAATGTGTACACGTGGTACATGCGATCTGGAGCAGCGTCTTTGTCTTCATCGTTCAACAGAAGGAAGAAGATACCCAACCACACAATGGTGGTCAAAACTGGGAGGGCGAGCGGAATTTCAAGACCTGGAATCATCCAAGCATTGCCGCCTGCAGCGGTGTCACTCATGCCAGACGGGTCGAATAAGAACAACCGATAGAGGGTTGAAAGAACGACTTGGAACACAGAGAGTGGCAAGAGCATGCGCCATCCGAATTCGAGGATTTGGTCAGTTCGGATTCGAGCGAGGGAGAACCTTGCCCAGACGAAGACGACCAAGAACACAAGCCACGACTTGAGCAGCACGACAATGGCGCCAGGAATCAAGACATAGGCGTCACCAAGAACCGGGATTTGGCTGATGGTGCCTTGGAATGGCAAATGCCATCCTGCAAGGAAAAAGTGAGTGAACAAGAAACATGCTGCATAGGTTCGAATGTATTCAGCCATGAACAGCATACCGAATCGCATGCCACCGTACTCAGTCCACCAGCCCTCAACAAGTTCAGCCTCTGCTTCTGGCATATCGAACGGAACACGCTCGACTTCAGCGATCATGGTCAGCAAGAACAGCGCAGCACCAAGCGGCATGAGGAACAGGTTCCATGCACCAGCGCTGTGTTGGAAGTGAATGCTTTCAATGATGTTGAACGTACCAGAAAGAATGGCCACTGAAAGCAGGGTCAGCAACAATGGAATCTCATAGGCTGTAAGTTGGGCAGCAGAGCGGATTCCACCAATCAAGGTGTACTTGTTGTTCGATGACCAACCAGCGAAGAAGACACCAATTGGTGCAATACCAAAGATGGCAATAGCATAGAGAATAGAGAGGTCCGGGTTTGTGGCGTAAATACCACTTGACAGTGGAATGATTCCAAGGATCAAGAGCGTTGAAGACACAATAAGGAACGGTGAAACTTCGAAAATGAGTTTGTCAGCACGACGAGGCACCATGTGTTCCTTGAGCAGGAATTTCATACCGTCTGCGACATTTTGGAAGAATCCTGGCAGGATGGAGTAACCCATCCATGAGCGGTTGTTGACACGATCAACGGTTGCGAATTTTTCATCACGGTTTCCGAATTTTTTGTTGAGCCATCGGTTGACCGCTCCAACTGGCACACCTGCACCGAAGGGAAGCATGTTCCACCATTCGCCAGCAGTCACGCCATTTTCGCCAACCCAAAGAGAACGAAGGGCCGTGGTTGCGCCGCGGCGATCGTTCATTCGTGCGACGGCTTTTCGCTCGATCCAAAGGATGGCGAATTGGCTGAAGAACAGCATCAAGAACACGATGTTGACAACGGCGAAGGTTCCTGCTGCGAAGGCGAGTGAGCCTGCGCTTTCCTCGAGTGGTGTGCCTTCAAGGGAGGAGACAATAAGGTCGTGAACAGGGCTGTCTTTGCCCAAAAAGATGCTTCGAAGGTCGTAGATGTCATCCATAGCAATCACCTCAACGGTCCGTTTCTCCAATGCATGGGTCAAAGCTACCCATAATTGCAGGAATGTCTGCAATCTTGTAGCCGATCATCGTCTTGGCGACGAATGGAATGGTGATGAACATCGGTGAGCGAATTGACAGTCGGTATGGATTCTTTCCACGGCCATCGCCACCACCTTGAATGTAGAATTGTGAGGCCCCGCGGGTGCACTCGTAATTGCTGAATCCGGTGGCACCTTCAGGAGCACGTGTTGGCGCCTTGGTGAAGATCATCTCATCGCCTGAAGCGTAATTGGTGTTCATTCCACCAGGAATCTTGTTCAGTGCGTCAAGAACCATCCGACAGGATTGGCGCATTTCTTCCATTCGGACACGGTATCGGTCATAGCAGTCAGCGCCCTTCACAGAAGTTGGCTTCTCAACGGCTGGTTCCCAGTCGATTTCGTCATAGACAGAGTATGGGTGAGCCCATCGAACGTCGTAGTTGACACCTGCAGCACGGACGTTTGGCCCTGAAACACCAGCGTCCACCATCTCTTCTGCATTGGCATAGCCAACACCTTGCAAACGAACGAGCCAGATGGTCGATTCGTCGAGCATCATTTCGTATTCGTCCAATCGCTTTTCGAACAATTTGGTCTTAGCGATCACGCGGTCTGCAAACCCGATTGGCATGTCTCGCTTGACACCGCCAATTCGCGGGTAGTTGTAGTGCATCCTTGAGCCGCCGAGTTCTTGGAGAAGATCAAGGAACATTTCACGGTCTCGCATGCACCATGTCATGAGGGTCAAGTTACCAATGTCAGGTCCGAACGCACCGAGCCACATCAAGTGAGAGGCGAGGCGTTGCAGTTCGGCTGAAATCAAACGAATGTATTCAGCTCGCTCAGGAACATCTGCTTCAAGCAAATCTTCTGCAGCATAGATGTATGAATTCGCCCACGTCATTGCGCTCACGTAGCACAACCTGTCACAGTAAGGCGTTACTTGTGTAAAGTCTCGTGATTCACAGATCTTTTCAACACCTCGGTGAATGTATCCAAGTTCTGCTTCTGTATCGACGACAGTCTCGCCATCGACCTTGACACGAAGCGTCCACAAGCCGTGCGTCATTGGGTGCTGAGGCCCCATTGTAATCCACATTTGTGCCATGATAATCCCTCACTTTACACGGCCCTCGTCCGCTGGTTTACGCATGAAGCCTTGAGCGTCATCGTACATTTCATTGTGATCGTGATAGCGAAGTTTGTGTTGCTTTTGCAGAGGATGGAATCCTTCCGGGCTGTCGTGAGGATTCAAAACACGGTGCATGTTTTCGTGGCCTTCAAAGCGAATGCCAACCAAATCCCATGTTTCCTTTTCATTCCAATCTGCGCCGCCCCAAATCGATTGAATCGATGGAACGGTTGGTGCATCGCCTTGTGCCAGTGGCATGAAGACTTCAAACTCCATTGGGATGTTCATGCCTTTCAATTCCTCAGCAACAATCACGTTGTGCGTGTTTGGCGTTTGATTTTGAATCGGTTGGCGAAGAAAGTGATAGGCCACTTCCCAGCCACGTTCATCAGGTCCGTCCGGAAAGTGCGTTCCTGTGATCATCGAACAGTAGTTGACACCGAGGTCGTGGCGCATCCACTTTGCGAGTGCAATCCAGTGTTGAGGTGGGCAAGTCATTCGAACGAAGGCGTATTTCTTGGCGTTGCTGTGGTGCTCGATAGAGGCTGTAATTCCGGTGCCTTCGAAGCGTGCGTTAATGGCTTCCAAACATGCTGCTGCTGCCGATGCGTTCTGCTCTTGGGTGATGCTTGTACCCATGTTCAGTCCTCCCCGACAATCACTGGCTTCTCGCTCATTCGCTCAGCGCTTGGTGCGCCACCAATACGAATGATTTTCTCACGCAGCAACCCAAATCCATCGATGAGTGCTTCTGGGCGAGGAGGGCATCCTGGGATGTAAACATCGACTGGAATGACGGTGTCAACACCTTCGAGGATGTTGTAGGATTGGAAATATGGTCCACCAGAGATCGCGCATTCACCCATGGCGATGCAGTACTTTGGCTCAGGCATTTGCTCCCACAATCGAACAACTTTGTCTGCGAATTTCTTGGTGATAGGGCCGTTGATCAACAGCACATCGGATTGGCGAGGCGAAGAACGGAACAGCACACCGAAGCGGTCCCCGTCGAAACGAGGTGTTGCTGCTGCTGCCATTTCGATGGCGCAACACTTGATCCCCAAGTGAAGGGTGAACAAGGACTTGCGGCCCGCCCAATTGAAGTAGCGGCCGGCAAGGACGCTGAGGAACTTCTTGATGCGGGTGGCCTTCAATGCTTCATCGGTGACGCCACCGACCATTTCGACCAGCGCTCGGCTGTTGAATGCTGCAAAATTTTCTCCTGCTTCTGCCATACTATCCACCTCAAATGTAAATGCGACCTCGCTTACGGAACACATACCAGACGCCTAATGACATCGTAGCAAAGAAAACACAGAGGATGGCGAGTGCGTTGATCGCTTCGTCAACCGCCCCCGGTGCTGCATCGGCAGTGGTCGCATCTGAAGCCACCATACCGCCGAGGACCAGGAACATGAAGGCAACATCAAACACGAGGAAGATGATGGCATACCAGTAGTACTGGAAGTGGAATTGAATCATTGCATCGCCAACGGGCTCGCTACCGCACTCAAAGGTCGTCAAACGACGTGGGTAGAGGCTATGATCTCGCTCGTAGCCTTCCAAGAGGTAAGAGCGAGTGATATGAGGGCGAGCAGGATCGACTCGAGGACGAACAACCCATGTGATGACGAAATTCGTCAGCGGCATGATGATGCCGAGCACGGTCAAAAATCCAATGGAGAGGTAAGCGCTCGGTACTGATTCAAGTCCGGACATATGTTCACCCTGTTGCAAAGCATACGCTCCGCAATTTTGTCGACTTGAGGGACCCACATAAGCGTTCCCAAATTCGACTCGTGAAGGGCGACTTTCATCAAGGCAAAGAACAAGGTCACTGCGAGGTTGTTGCCAGCAAGAAACCCGCGGGTAAATCAAAGGCTGTCTGCAATCGGCCTAAGCGCCAAAGACGACTCAATTTTTCGAGGCTCTGAAGAATCGTGGCAAAAGAGCAACGCCAAGGAGGACAACAAGTCCCAAACCAAGGGAGCTGACAACCTGATCACTCAGTCCGAGACCGAGCAGCCCCTTTGCAGGCGCCCCAGCCACTTCAAACTCGATGTTTTCACGGTCAACAACCCCGGTCTCCGTAGGTTCAACAGAAATTGTAAATTTGAACGTGTCTTCCAACTCGGCTGAAAATGGTGGACGCACAATCACTTCGATCATGAGGGTCTCGCCAACATCAATTTCGCAGGTGAAATCCGGACCGGTTGTCTCGCAATCTCCAGTTTCACTGTCCAAACCTACACTCCATCCACGGAAGCTTTCCGATGCAAAGATAATGACTTCTGTACGCGTATTTCCGGCGTTGGTAAGGTTGAGAGTGTATGTCAATCGTTCAGGGTATGTGAGGCTCATTTCCGTTTCGATTCCTTCGGTTTCAAATTCAAGTTCATAGACAATTTGAACATCGAGTGTGATTGAAATCTGACCTGACCGGTTCGCTGCATTTGAAACGCTGGTGACGGTCAAATCAAGGACCCCTCCTTCACCAGTGGAAGCGCTAGGGTTCACGGTCAGAATAAGTTCCATGTAGAGTTTGAAGGGGCGGGCCTCATGAGATTGATTGCTGTAGACTGGTAATCCAACCATGATGGTTTCAGCACCGTTCTTGGTCGCTGATGTGACAGGGTTACCATTGACATCGATCAAGAATGATTGGTTTGCAAAGTCCCAAATTCCGTAGCCAACAGGGACACTGACCGGACCTTCAACAGGCATGCCATAGAGCAGCAATTGCCGAGTAGCAATGCCTTGCAGTCCCGACATGTCAATGAGCGCTTCGTCGTTGCCATCACCAGTATTTTCGACCCAGAGGCCGTATGTTTGTGTTCCAGATGGAGGAAGAATTGCAGTGCCTGAGCGTTGGTCAATTCCGCCATCAACCAATCGAACATCCATGGCAAAGTTGCGATCCGATAGGATGGCTAGGAATTCGAATTCCCTTTGATTATCAGGAATCCCATCGCCATCTAGATCTGCTGTGTTGGAATCTCCTTTGTTGGTCACCCTTGTGGTGATTCGGGTGTATGCGAGTTCCTCTTCGCCATCCACGCTCACAACAAGGAACACCTCGACGCTGGTGCGTGGTTCAACTTCAATTTCAATGAACTGCACGCCATTGGCATCTTCAAAGTGGACGCCCCATGCCGGTGTAGCGGTTTGCTGCATGACTGAACATCGGAAACTGTCCTTGACGTTTCCAAGATTCTCTATTGTGATTGGGAATCTAACTTCACTTCCGGAACGGCCGGTCTGGTCGGTTGCTGGGGCCGCCGCTTCCATCGCATGGACTGCCTTTACCGTCACACGGAGGACCACTTCATCGTATGCAGCGCCACCGGTCGAAGGAAGCACTGAGAAGGTCAAGTCAACTTCCTCTGTAGCAAGGGCATTGATTGGAACATCGATGGTCACGATGACATCACTGCTCTTTTCCGAGCCATGTTTTGAACCAACACTGACGGTGGTGGCATCAAGTCGAACGGTCCAACCTGTCGGCGCACTTGATGTTGAAACACGAAGATTGTCAGGGCCATTTCCTTCATTGGTCACCGTGATTGTTGCCGATCCATTGCTTCCAGGTTCGACGTTGGAAAGCAGGGATTGCGACAAAGAAATGCTGCCGCCATAAGATTGGCCAACTTTGACTCGAAGTTCTTCGCTGCACTTGACTGCCGAACCGTCTTTACCAAGGATATTGATCACGGTTTCTGAACCTGCAGTCACTGAATCATCCGGTGAAACTTTGAGGTCGAATGTACGGGTACCTTCGCCCCCATCATAGGGCAGTAGTCCAGACGAGGCACCGTCAAAACTCACCCATGTTGCCCGGCTAGGGGGCGAGGAGGACTTCGACATGGTGACCGACCAATCGCTGTTTCCAGTGTTGGTCAGGGTTGCGGTGAGGGTCCCTTCTGCACCAGGATTAACGGTGATGGTCGTTTTTGACAAGACCATGTCGCATTCGTGCAGTTCAGGAACGGTGAGACTGAATTCTTCAGAATCTGTGGCGTTTTGAGTGGGATCATTGGTGACCACACCGGTCACTTCCCAGCAGTATTTGTCAGCGGCTTGGCCGTCTGGAACTTCAACCGATACAACAACAGTCACTGATTCATTTTGGTCAAGATTGACTGAGTCTTCATCCAGTTCAACCGTTAAATCGTCAGTGTTTTGGCAACCGGAACCATCTGTCTCCTCAACTGAAAGAGCAACGGTTTCGTTGCTCTGTCCAGTGTTTTCTACTTCAACGTCATACTCAACGATTGAAGCACCACTCCAGGTTTTGGAGGTGGTTGGCATGCTCACTTCAACGCCGAACAACGCGCTTCCAGAGCCGTCACCCGCAGTCGTTGTGACCGTCTTTGTCTCGGTCGCAGGTTGACCGGGGGTTTCAGGAGGTTCGGGTTGCTCAGTAGCGGTGGCTGAAATAGTCGTGTCACAGCTTCCTTCTGCAGTTTGAGTCAAGGTGACATTCATTGTGGTTTCACCGTAGTCACCTGATTCAATCGGACCCGGGATTTGAACGATGGTCGAGGAATAAGCACCACACTCTTGGGTTTGTTCCTCGTTTGTCGAAAGAGAGACTGTGATCGGAGTTGAACCTTGATTGTACACTCGGACGGTGTATTCACCCGATTCTCCAGGGTTGACTTCCTGTCCGTTAGCCGGTGAGGTTGTGATGAAAATATTGGCATCTCGAGCCCCATCTGCACTGGCGGATGGAACCACGGTGGGCACCATGGAGAGCAGAAGCAATCCCACGAGCAAAAGGGCACGATGCGAGGCGTGCTTGGTTGGTTCTTGACGGGGGTCCATGACCCCCGGTGGAAGCCTTAGTATCAAAAGGCTCCCCAATGATGTGCAGGTGGCTTTGTCATCCTCATGCCAAGACAAAAGTCGACGCTGCTGCAGAACAGTTGACACAAGTCTCGAGTTTGCCCGATTGGCAGGCCGGGTTGTCCGAACGGTGGTACCTTGCACCGCAACCAGGGCAGCCTTGCATCGGACCGACGATGGTTTGGCGACACGACCAGCACATTGGGCCTGCTTGAGCGTGGGTGGTAGGTGCTTGGGCGACAGGCGCAGTGAACTGAGTGGGCATTCCCGCATGGAGTGGTTGGCCAGCGGATTGTTTTCGTCGAATGAGCAGCGCCGTGAGAAGGCCGGCAAGCAAGAGCAAGACGACCGGTCCGAGCACAGTGACTGGTAAACTGCCACCGGATGTGGCGGTTGGTTCGCCTTCGGATACAACTTCAAGCACCACGCTTGATGTGGAAACTGACGCTGCTTCATTCAATGAAAGATCAATCGTCCCAGTACCTGGGCGTGATGCTTCAACAAGAAGTCGAACAGTCATCGATTGACCGGGTTCTAAATTTGCAATGTCATTTCCGTCGATAGAAACTGACCAATGCTTGCTTGCACCAACCTTGAGTTGGTGCGAAAACAATGTGTTACCGGTGTTGGTGAGGGTGACCTCCAGCATGGATTCAGTGCCAGTGACGAACGGAACCGTTCGCTCTTGAACCCATGAAGCTTCCAACACACTCGCCACATAGAGCCCAACCTGTTCATTTAATTCCACTCCATCACCAGATAATGTGATGCTAAATGAGGGCTCGCTGAGTGGTGCTATGGTCGCTGGAATGAGCACCGTACAAACGAGCGGGGATACGTCATTCTCTCCAATAGGATCCACATCTTGGCATTCACCAAATAAGCCCTGCTCAAGTGCGATTGAAACCTCTGGCGTCCAGTCCACATCCGCTGCATTGCTGGCAAGCCAGGTGAAGACAAGTGGCTCACCGGCTGGGTGGGAACCTGGACCGAGTGGATTGGCATAACTTGAACCATCTTCAAGCACCAAACTCACGAATTGAAGGGATGGTTCAGGCAGAACTTCAACCTCAAATTCACCAACCCATGTGTTGCGATCGCCGTCAGCATCGAGATGGAACTTCACTTCTCCACTTCGCCCAGTCCCGTCACCTTCGATACCGATGAGGATGTTCTCGGTCGAAGTCCAATCAAGGTTTAATGGCTCGAGTCCAGAAGTAACCGCCCAACCGGTTGGCAATTCAAACGATGGTGATAGGTTGAGGTCAATGTTACCTTTGTGCTCCACAGAGAACATCATGCTAAAGGAAGAATCCGGTCTCAACACACCCAAATTGGTCTCAAGATCGATGTCGATGGTTCGGATTTCTTCCACCTTAATCGGGATTTCAAAGACCCAACTGTCTTGAATCTCGGTTTGAGATATTGCCGTCAGCTGAACAATTCGTTCTGCACCAGCCCCTGTCATCACCTGAGGAGGCGTGAAGGTCATACCAATCGTTTTTTGCGCATCTATGCCGATGAGACCTGTCGAGCCAGACGTGGCACCCGGGTCGCTGGCAAGGTCATCAAACCCTGCCGACCAACCTGCTGGAGCTTGCAAAAACAAGTCATAACCAATGTCGGCGTTGCCTATGTTGAACAACCGTATATCGATCGGAGTCGGATCAGAAGGCGAGACTGGAACAATTTGATAATCGTATTCTAATCGCAAATTTGCAAGTTCGGGGACGATGAAATCAAGATGGTATGGGTAGGTAACGCCATTGTCAACATCAATGCCAAGCAAATCGATGCGATAGGTACCAGGTGTCGGAGGTGTAGGATGAACGAGGGTCACGGTGATGTTTGCGGAGTCTTGGCCATCGAGGGTGAAATTGGATTCCGTCGCTCCAACATACCAAGATTCTGATTGCCCTGTGGCGACGTTGGTGATGCCGTTGGTGCTCATGCTTGCATTGGTGGCGATGAGAGCGGTGTTGGTCAGTGAAACCGTCCATGAGGTGGTAGAAGCACTGGTATTGAGCAACATTTGCTGTTGCATAGCCGAGGCCAGTTTGACACCGGGTGCGGTCACATTGACGGCGATGTTGTGCCGATTGTTGTTTTCTAAAATTTCTTCGATCTCATCATCCGGATCGATAATGAATGAAAGTGTAGCCTCACCGGAGTCTTGTGGTGTCCAATACCACACCTGAGTCTTTGTTGAACCAGCACCGATATCGATGTTCTGGACGTCGATGAGAACGTCATCAACCCTAAATTCAATGTCAAAGAAATCTGCACGAACATTTCCAACATTGAACACTTTGGTGGTCAATTGAAGTTGATCGCCCACTTGGGGAATTGAAACCGACATGGAAAACTGGTCGAGAATGAATTCGGGATCCGGTCTCAAATCATTAACACCATGACCACGTACTGCAATCGCAAAGGGTTGTGCTGTGCTTCCTCCATGCATTGTATCCTTGACTTTCACCGTCCAAATGCCGACTTCAGCGCTGTCGATGAGGACGACTTCGAGGTTGTTGATGGTGTCTGCTGAACCCCCTGTTGTTGAGCGCCCGCTCGCAAAATCATTGCCGAGGTACACGGTACCTGAGGGAGAGGTAACCTCCAAATCGAGGTTGTTGACAAGTTGGTTTGATGAAAAGGTCGAGCCGCGCTCATCAGACCAAGCGAGAACGGATTTGAATCCACCATTGGATTGAGTGATGTTGAATGTATAACTCTTTGAATTACCTGATCCAGAGAGCACAGAGCGATCATCAACCCAAATGCCTTGGCCTGAAGTAGGGGCAAGAGTTTGTCTCAAGTTCACTTTCCCCCACCCTTCGTTGTCATTTGGAATGTCCCTAGAACCTAAGTCGGTGGCCCCTAAGACCATGAGCGCTTTGACCAAAGCACCCTGTGGTGAAGGCCGTTGTGCAATTTCTTCGAGGTATTCACGAATCATCGTTGCTGCGCCGGCTGCATTCGGGGTTGCCATCGAAGTGCCGGTGTACTCGAGGTAGTAGGTGTTGGACCATGTGGAACTGCCTGTATCTGTCGCCTCTTGTGCGCGGCATGAACGAACATAGCCACCCGGAGCGATCAAATCGGGTTTGATTCGACCATCATCTGTCGGCCCTCGTGAAGACCCAGACATGATGGTGTCTGGTGAGCCGGAATATCGGTTTTGGTGATTGCCCACAGAAATTGTGTTCTTAGCGGTGGCAGGTGCGCCAACCGTACCGGTGTTTGGCCCGTCATTTCCTGCGGCAAAGAGGATGGTTAATCCCTCCCTGCCATTGTAGTATCGATCGTAATAATTTGCTCTGTCATCGACGTCTTCGGCAGACGAGGTGTACTTTCCTTGGTCGCTGGTTTGAGAGGAGCCCCACGAATTGGTGTGTGTGCGTGCACCGGCTGAATATGCGGAGTTTAACAAATAATTCAGTGAAGGTGATTGGAAGTTACCTGTGTTGTCATTCTCCATGGCTTGGAAGAAGAGTTCAGCCTCTGGGGCCACGCCAGCGTAGCCACCTTGGGCTCCATCTCCAAGAACGGTGCATGAAACGTGCGTCCCGTGACCTGAATGCTTGTCGGCTGTTGAGCCGTCACCAATGACATCGTTATTCGCAACCACACGGGTACCAAAATCGCCGTGATCTTCATCCAAACCAGAATCTGCAACCGCAACAATTTGCCCAGAGCCATCCAAATCTGTGGTAAAATACGATGTCATCTCACCTGTTTTCATGTTGCTCCGGGCGTTGTTATTGTAGGTGATGAACGCTGGATCAAATTGGAACAAACGCAAGGACGGCTGCATCATAAGGCCCAAGATGTCGGTTGTTGAAAGCGTCCCTTCATACCGACCTTCGTCCCATTTTTTGGGCTGTTCGAAGACAAGAGGGGCAACCTCGGCTAACGACTGAACCAATGAACTCTGAGCTTCGTCAACAAACTCAATCGCATCGACAGGTCCAGTTTCATCCCTCCATCCCTCAATGCGCATTAATTGGCCTTGTAGGGTCGTGGCTCCGTCTTCCATGAGCAGCACATCAAGCACCGCACCATCGACCAACATACCTAACGGAACTTGGTGTTGAGCAACGATGCCGTCGATCAAAGCCGCTTGAGCAAGAGCATGTGGTGTTCCTTGAACCATCAGGCCCGAAGGTGAGATGAATTCCCGAACAACCAAGCCCTCAATCTCAGCCATTTCGCTGCGAGCGGTTTGGAGATGAACTGATGAATCGATGAGGTAGAGTCGCAGGTCTGCACGTCCTTGCAGCCATTCTGTGGACATCGGTCGCTCAAGATGCAAGCCATCGAGATCAAAGGTTCCGATGCTGGAGATGGCAGTCATTTGGCGTTCTTCAAGGCTCAAGGTTTGATTCAGTGAGCCAACTGCATCTCCGTAGACGCCATCAACCAAGTCGAATTGAACCCACTCGACACCGTCACTATTGTGAAGCGTATCTTCAGTCGAATCTTGGCTCAAATCCACGGCTGAGAAGGTGCTCTGCAAGACAAATAGAGTGACGAGAAACCACGCCCCTATCGCCGTGCGGCGTACTTGCATGATTCGGCCTTTCATCCCGGTGCTTTATCGCTTGGGGTCTTCTGAACAGACATTTCGGTAGAATCGAATTTAATCGATTGGCCAAATTGTTCTGTCTGCCTTGTCGTAGAAAAATTCAGTCGCCCAATAACCAACCTCATGTTCCCATGATTCTCGTTGTTGTTCACCATTGTAATCTGTCCATTCTAATTCGACCGTTATGAGGTATTCATCCCAAACACTGTACCCCAAGATGAGCATCTCGAGATCGTCACCTGCAATGGAAGAATGGGCCCCTATGGCCTCCACTTCGATTCGCATGGTTTCATAGATTTCACTGCCATTGGCCGAGGAGAAATGCACCTGAACGACCACATCTGTGATCGAACGGCTGCCTGAATTGTGAATTTCGGACATAAGCAGGTGGCCTCCGCGCTGCAAGTAATTTGTTTCAACGTCAACCGCATCCCGCGGCAGCACCCAGTACCAACCGCTGAGCAGAACCCCGAAGAACATCAAGAGCACAATACCCGCCAATGCG
>CBFIIS010000011.1:0-38497 GCA_965662715.1 Candidatus Poseidoniaceae archaeon
CATTGACCATGAAAATACGGATAATCTTGAAAGTCCAAGCCCAAGGTCTTGTCCTTCATCATAGACCTTCAATGACGGGATGGATTCGCTTGGAATGTTTTGGTTAGTAAGGGACCACGCAAGACGGAATTTCATCTCAATGATCCATGATTGTTGGAGACCGACCTGCGTTGCTTGGACCGTCGGTTGTGTTTCGAAGCACTCACTATCGTATTCGATGTTCTGGAACCGTGGAAGGTAGTTGATGTAGCAGGTGTCGGCATCATCACGTCCAAGCAGAGCAAAGGCAAGCGAATCAAGAGAAGCGAGGCCGTTACCGTCGGTAAGCGTGAACTGGAACACATGCTCATGGCCAAGCAAAAGCATACCGTCCTCGGCATCAAAATTGATCGAAGAGGTATCGATGAAGGTATCATAGCGCTCTTGAACATGGACGGTGCCAAGATCCGAAGATTCACCGTACATGCCGCCGCCTTCCAGTGGATTCCCAGCAAGGTCGAACGCCCGAATGACAACACTTGCTCGACCTGAAGAAGACCCTCCAGTGATGTCAATCCATGGGAGTAAGGGCAAATCGACAATCGCCTCAGTCAATCCGCTGTTGAAGGTTACAGTTTGGGTGGTGTATTCCTCTGCGTCCATGATGCCATCCAAATTGGCGTCGTCCTTCGATTCAAGCCAAGTGTGGAGTTCAAGGCTATTGGAAAGGCCTTCTTGATCTTCCAAGGAAACCCGCAGAGCGACGTCTTGGCCCTTCATCCACAGATGGTTGTCAGCAGGGGCATAGCCGCCTGAATCCAAAGCGACCAGCGCGATGGTGGTCGGACGAACTCGGTCGAAGAGGAAGGGGATATGAGTTGAGAGAGGGGTCTTGTCATGGCTTGACGGTGATTGGTCATCCAGTGGTCCACGACGCTCAACGTGAGGTGAAAGATGAATGCGGGTGTCCGATGGAAGAAGATCATCCATGGAAGGGGTGCTAATCGAGGTCGTGAATGCGCCATTTTCGTCGACTTCGACGTACCACGAGGTGGACCAATCCACAGAAGGGCCATCCCATTCATTTGGCCCGCCGCTGAGGTTGAGAGGCGGTACTGCGGTTGCATCGATTCGAACCTCTGCCTCACCCGCTCCAACATAGGACTGTGCAATACCTTCAAACCGCACAGCTCCGGATGCGACAAGCGTTTGACTGGCGTTGAGGTGGAAGGGCCACTGAGGATTCGACCAGTCATTGAGGTTGCGTTGTTCATCATCGAAAACAGTGAAATCGACCACTTCCAAATCGTTCTCAATTTCGTTGAACCCTGTTTGTCTGAAGGTATGTGCTGGACCGGTAGAAAAACCAGTTTCATCCCGGGCCGTCGAAAGAACATGCACATCGTCAATATCATCGAAAGCCCATGTGCTCATCAAGGACCATGTGGCGTTGCAGACATTGACACTGCAAACAACAGAAGAGGCATTCGAAAGAAGATGGGCATAGGCTGCACCGTCCAATTGACGGAATTGGGGGTTCGTTCCAATGTTGATGACTTCAAGATGGACAAGTGCGTCTGCTTGGTGCTTTGATGGTGAAAGCATGAGTTCGATTGAACTCAGGTCCGGAGCATCAAAGCTCGGCAGATTCGGATTGCCTCGCCAGTGTTGTGTCTCAAAGGTGACAGTGCTTTGTGGTAGCCAGCGTTGATGAGCGATCGGGAGGATTCGATCGACAAGCAGCGGTTGTGTGGTCGCACTCAGGTTGACTGAAAGCGCTCCAGATGCCGTATTGACCCGAAGAGGGAGAGTTACTGTGGCAGAGGCATTGCTTGCCCGGAACGTATCTGCAACTTGGTTGAGGGTTTCATGGGGAATCAATCTGGTGATGCTTGAATCTGAAGGCACAAGAATGGCTTGACTAAGATTGGCAGAGAATGCCCCATCGAAGAGGACTGGTAGGCTACAAATGATACTTTGATTCAATGCTTCAGTTGGCACACATGAGGCGCTATGGGTTACTCGATGATGAACGACACCATCGCTTACATCAACGGTGAGGCTGGGTCCACCTTGTTGTACAGAAACAAGACCGGTGGAGGCACTGGTTTGCATTTCGACAAAGAATTGAGCTTGGTAATTCATCTGTGAGGCAGCATAAGGCTCATCGCTTGGCAACAACCATGAGAGATTGAGGGTTTGAGTACCGGTGTTCTCCACGTAGAGGGTGCCGTTGTCAACATTGAACCCTTCACCGATATCGAAACTGGAGGCAACAAGCCCCTTGGACATACCAAAGCTCCTGCTTGTGCCCGAAAGGGACCAATCGAAAATTGATGTGTTTTCCTCCCCGATGGTGATTGATGGTGAAGTTGGTTCAATCGAACAATGCGGCTGGTACACAAAGCCGTTGGCTGCTGTTCCAGGGGCCCACGTCAAGGCCAGTGGCGCTGTAAAGCGCGGTGAAGAAGTCGATGACAAGGTGCGCATGAGTGTTGGCGGCTCAGTTTCATGATAACTCCATGAATCAAGAGCATAGCCAGCATGTGTGATCGATAGATTGTCACCATAGGATTCGATGGTGATGGTTTGGAATGGGCACACTGCCTCGTATGTCCATACTGCAGAAATGGTTGCCCCTGAGACAAGTCTTGAGCCTTGATCGATGTACAAACCTTCCATGCCAATACCCGGGAGGGGGGATCGTTGGTGATGGTACGCATCATAATAGCTGACTGAGCCAATGGTGAGGCGTTCTATTGAGGGGGTGAACAGCGATTCATTTGTTGCAAAATGAGCTCGTAGCATAAGGTGAGGGTGAAGGGTTACATCGAGGGGGAGTGATATCGGTAAGGACCGGTGAGTATAGCCGGCAAGAGGGTTGCCATTGGCGTCAAGAACATCAAACGACAGGTTTGTGTTTTGAGGCAATTCGACAAAACCATCAATTTGACCCCATCCAAACACTGGGTGCGGTGAAAGCAATGGCGATGTCCAAGTGCCGTGTGGCTCATAGACATCGATTTCAATGCCAGCATCATCGATGTACCAACCGTCCAATTCAATCAGTTGGTCTGAGAAGAACGTGAATCTTGCCCTAATGTCCATTCCCGAGAGGTTGGACAGATCAAATGTTTTCAGTTCAAAACCACGGATTGTATTTTCACAACCACCTACCACGTTGGAACCGTCGATGATGCCTTCGCCATAGAATGGTGAATTGGAGTTAACCGTCGAAATTTGATCATGGAAACCGGTCAATGTTGGCGGTAGGTACCACCAAGAGTCACCCCCATCCGTGGAGATCGAAACAGCCCCGCCATCCCAACTTGCCTCGGTACAGACCCAGCTCCTGAAGGTCAAACGAGCTGTTGAATTTACGGGTAAAGTGTATTCAGGAGTGTAAAGGTTGGTGAGCATGTTGTTTCGATACTCATCATCGAGATAGATTCCAGCGCCGCTGTTACCTGAATGCCACACACCGGGTCCAAACCCTGAGGAGTTTGATGTTGCTCCAACTTCCCAACGGCGGTTTGATGTGGCATCGAGTGACCAGCCTGCTGGTAATTCAAAATGTGCTTCGAAATTCTCAGTCGCCACCGTAGGCCCATTATTGCCTTGTGATGCAATCCACTGCCATTCATTTGGAGCCACGCCATCATAGGTCAACCATCCATCAGCAGAACCATTGTTGAGTGGAGGTTGCGAAGTAAAGTTAGCCAGTTTTGTTTTGCTTTGGCTAGCCGTGCCTCGATTCAGCCATACGCTGATGTCGTCGATGAACACGCCCTCCCAACCGTTCGAGGCGGAGCCTCCAAAATTATTCCAGCCATTGGTTTGAACCAATAATCGAAGCAGAACATTGCTGACATTTTGTGGTGCTGTTGTGTTCCAAGGCAATGAATAGATCACGGGACACCAAGCATTGGATGAATCTGGACCGTTGAAGAAGACCCCATTACACATCGCGCCGCGGTTCGGATGCCCGGGATGATTGGAGATGGGTGAAAAGGTGGAACCATTGTCAAAGGAAATCCAAGCTGTGAGGTAATCCTGTGCTCCACCTTCGATATCCCAATTTGAAGAGATTTCAAGTTCGACGCTTTGTCCCGTTTGATTTGAAAAATCAAGAGCAAAGGTGAGTTGCCCCTCTGCATTTGGTTGGTAATTTCCAGTGAGGTTGCCGTGGAACCAAGCTCCTGGAGCATCACCTTGGTTGTGCAACACGATTTCATCAACAAACCATCCACCTCGAGGGGCTTGAGAAGCCCCTGTGGCGTAGCAAAACCTAATCTCGATTGATTCTTGATACAATGACACATGAGGGTCAAGAAGGAAGGTTGCATTCATCCATGAAGCGTGGGCCCCATTCCAAACTGAAGGAGGAGCGACTGGGTGTGTTGAGGAAGCATTGTAGGCACCGAGCGGTGATATTGGCGTCCACGCTCCGGAATTGGATTGAATCTCAACCCATGCAGCATCGTCTGAATTCAAAGCCAACCAATGGCTGAAAAAGAGCGTGTAATTGTTGATGAAGGCTGGTGTTTGGTAGGAAGGAGAACGTATGCAACCTGTCATGTTTGCAACAAGATCGCCCGCACCACGGGTTGAAAGAGCACTGAGTGTCGAAGATGTCAACGGCTGGTAATTCGTACCAGAGCCATTGGTCGGCAACAGCATGCCTGACTGTGTCGACATGACGTCGAGGCTGGGCTGAACAATCGCCCATGCTTCGTGATCATCGCCCACGCCCATCCAACCAGAAGCTGTTTTGACCGTCGTTTCAAAATCGGAGATGGACCCGAGTGAATCTTGGGTTGCAAGTGTTAACCTTCCTCCATGACCGATGCCGTTGGTTTGGTCGTGTGTGCCGTTCCATTGATTCGAAGAATGAATCCCAAAATTGGTACCATTACTCGAGCTTGAGCCCCAGATTGGAGCGAGAGAAAGCGAAGCATCGGTGAAGGTTCTGTTGGCATCAAACACCAGCCCCTCCTCGATTTCTGCTTCTACAAATGTGGTGTTGGCTTGTGGGATGAAATCGATGACCCCTGTGGATTGGTGGTCTTCGACGACCGCCCAATCAGGTTGCTCAGCCGCACTCAACAACGGACTAAGACTTGATACAAGCATCAGAACGATCAGGAAGAAGCAGGTACGAACAGCGCCATGGCCGTCGCTAAAATGCTTCGACGTTGTGTTCATTCTCAACCACCTCGCTTACGCGAGGTGAGCCATTCGATATGAATCAACGCACAAGGTGATTCAAACAAGTGGAATGAAGGGTTCAAAGTGTGTCGGCCATACGACTAACCGATGTCGACGCTCGGCAACCTAGACAGCGCTCAATCGCGCGAGGTTGAGGAGCAGTTGTTTTCGACGCACAGGCTCCAGTCAACCCGGCATATGCCTGTTCCATTGCCTCGCCAAGACTTCTGGGCCATGGTAAAGCAACTTCTCAATACGTTGGATATGGAGATTCAATCGATGCTGATGAAGGGCATGACTGGTATGCGACTCCAAAATCTTCAGAAGCGACAAGCCAACATCAGGCATATCGCTTCAGAACTGGCAAGAAAGCGCACTGTCGCCGTTGTTCAACACGTGGCATCCCAATCGTTACGAAGCACCTCGACGCAAGGAAGTGTCAATCACGAATTACCAGCCCTTGACTGGCAAAGGCACGATGCTGCTGAAAAGGCCTTTTTCCACGCTGTTCAGATTGCCATGGATCGCTTCAAGATGGAAGTGGATTGGTCATCGATGCAGAATGGCCTTGCAGGTGAAGCCATCAAGTTGCCACAACGGCATGCTCCAGGGACCATGCAACTCGATTCCTTCACAGATTCGAACATTACCGCACGACCACCACCTGCACTTGCGTTTGAAGATGATGGGCCTGAACCCCTCCCAGAACAAATGAGAGATGATGAAGACCGCATGACACCTGACGAATGGCCTGACTTGGACGAATACATCCATGCTGACCTTGATGACGCTGGAAGCCTACCACCTGCAAAGGTTGCACCACAAGAGGAGGACGCGATGGTTGCGTTCATGGAAAAGGAACCTGAAGGAAAGCATGCTGCAGCAATGGAGTTAGCACCATCGAAAAACCCTACAATTTCTCTTGAGGACGCCTTCGAACCTGTTGCCGAAGACAGCCCTGTCGAGCCCGAGGCAGCCTCTCAAGAAGAGCAGGCGGCTTTGGTTCGTATTCGAGTTCTTATGACGAGTCCTGAACCAATCCTTACGGCATCGGGTGAATCGCTTGAACTTGAAGCCGGTGATGTTCATTTTGTCGATCAAGAGTCTGCAGATTGGCTCATCGAATCAGGCGTTGCTGAAGCTGCAACGCTTTGAATCAAGGCACGTCTTTGAAACCGGTTGATGCTGAACCCGGTTTGATCCGAAGGAGCCTGTCGGCACTGTCGTTGTTGCAAGTTATGGTGCAATACTCAGTTGACAGAGCGCATCGAGAGTTCGATGCTCACTGTATCAGGGATAGGGATACGGGTGACTTGGCGAAGAGCCGATTCATCCTTTCCGGAGGTGATGTCCATCTCAAGCAGGCGCTTGTGGACACGTAGTTCCCAGTGATCGTAGGTTTCAACGCCTTCACCATCAGGTGCCTTTCGGACTGGAACAACCAGTCGTCGGGTAGGCAATGGAATTGGGCCTCGTAGCGAAATGCCACCATTGTCGCAAATCGCCTTAATCTGGCCAGCAACTTGATCGATGTCCTGGTGGTTTTCACCAGTGAGTTTGATGATGGTAACTGCTGCCATACTGACCCGTCCAAATCCTCAACCAATATTCAATCGAAGACTCAAGCCTTCTTTTCGATCTTCAAGCAAACGCCAGCAGCGACGGTCTTGCCCATGTCACGAATAGCGAAGCGGGAAAGTTCTGGGAATGTATCCATTTGCTCGATAGCCATTGGCTTGTTCGGCTGGAAACGGATCAAACATGCGTCACCGGTCTTGAGGAAGGAAGGGTTTGCTTCCTTGCCTGACCTGTTGGTCTTTTCAAGAAGTTCTTGGAAACGAACGGCAACTTGAGCGGTGTGTGCGTGGAACACAGGAGTGTATCCGACGGAAACTGCCTTTGGAATGTCCATGAGTTGGATTTGACCGACGAAGGTTTCGTCGTGTCGAACGAACATTGGCTCGTTGTCAGAGTATCCAGCAACGTCACCACGGCGGATGTCGGTTGCAGCGAGTCCACGGACGTTGAATCCAACGTTGTCTCCAGGCTCTGCCTTAGGGACCATGGTGTGGTGCATTTCGATCGACTTGACTTCTGCGGACTTCATCGATGGGTTGAAGACGACGGTCTTTCCAACGTTCAGAGTACCGGTTTCAATCTTACCAACTGGCACAGTTCCGATACCGGAGATCTTGTAGACATCCTGAATTGGCAAGCGGAGTGGCTTGTTGATTGGCTTGTCTGGCATTGCGATCTTGTCGATGGCTTCGAAGAGTGTTGGACCCTTGTACCATGGGCAGTTGTCGGACTTGTTGAACACGTTGTCGCCGTTCAAAGAGGATGCAGGGATCATTGGAACGTCGTCTGGCTTGAAACCAGCCATCTTCAAGAGGTTGCCAACTTCAGTGCAGGCAGCCTTGTACTTGTCTTCAGACCAGTCAACACCGGAAATGTCCATCTTGTTGACGTGAACGATGAGTTGCTTAACACCAAGCACCTTTGCGAGGAAAGCGTGTTCCTTGGTCTGGGCGTTGACACCGTCGTTAGCAGCACAGAGGAGGACAGCAGCGTCAGCTTGGGATGCACCGGTGATCATGTTCTTGACGAAATCACGGTGACCTGGAGCGTCAATAACGGTCCAGTAGTAGTTAGGGGTGAAGAACTCCTTGTGAGCGACGTCGATGGTAATACCACGTTCTCGCTCTTCCTTGAGTCCGTCCATAACGTATGCAAGACCGAATCCAGCCTTACCGGATTCAGCAGCGAGCTTTTCGTTCTTTTCGATGACGTGACCTTCGATGTGACCAGAGTCCAAAAGCAGACGTCCGACGGTGGTTGACTTACCGTGATCGACGTGACCGATGAACACGATGTTTAGGTGAGGCTTTGATTTATCTTCCCATTGTGATGGCATGGTAATTGCTCCTTAGCGAGTCTTCCGAACCACCACCCCTATTTGAAAACCGCGACGCGTCCTTTCGTGGCTCCAAATGCTACAAAGAGGGCACTCCGTTAGATTTTGTCGACTCTTTTCAGGTGAAAACGAATTCATTCGGGCTCTCACTCAGAACCGCGGATAGAACCGTCCTTCTCGACCTTGTAAAGCCGTACTGTGCTCGTCGAGCCGCTGATGGCCTTTGGGCTACCCGAAATGGCAACAACGCGCTCTCCAGGAAGAATCCGTCCTTGCTTGACAAGCGTTTCAACCGCTGCTTGCATGGTTTGAGAGCCCCGTTCGTATTCCGTGACAAGAAGGCTTTCAATGCCAGGTAACAGTTGAATCCGTCGCGCCGCTCGTATTCGGTCGCTGACCGCTGTCACTGGTGTCGTTGGCCTGTAGCCTGCGACCAAGCGGGCAGCGTTACCATGTTGTGTGGCGACAACGATTCGAGCAGCTTCTGAAATTTTGGCGAGCTCCACACCCGCATGAGCCACAGACCGAGTCGCCTTGAAACGGGCGAGAGCACTCGGTCGACGATCGGTGGATTGGAAACCAACATCGGCCGCTGTGGCAATCTTTGCCATTGTTTGAACAGCCTCGAGCGGATAATCACCAGACGCGGTTTCACCAGACAGCATGACTGCAGTCGCACCGTGACGGATGGCACTGGAGATGTCACTCACCTCTGCTCGTGTTGGCCTTGGGTTGAGGGTCATGGTTTCAAGCATTTGAGTGGCAACGATGACGATCATACCTCGCTCAAGCGCACCATCGATGATGTGTTGCTGGGCAACTGGTACGTCTTCGAGTGGTATCTCGACGCCCAAATCACCTCGTGCGACCATAACAGCATCCGCTAAATCAAGAATGTCTTCGAGGCATTCAAGTGCCATAGGATGTTCAATTTTAGCAACGATTGGAACATGTTTACCTGCCGCTTTCACTGCATCAATGGCGGGCTGAAGGTCCTCAGGAGTTCGTACATAACTGACGGCAATGTAATCAGCTCCGGCTTCGAGTGCGTGGGCTATGGCTGCCTTGTCGTTTGGTCCTATTGCAGGCAGATCCACCATGGTTCCTGGAACGTTCACACCTTTCCGACCGCTAACAGGCCCTCCGTCCTCGACGGTACAGAGCACGGTACCAGAGGGTGTGCCGGGAGCTTTGTTAACGATGAGACGAATCAATCCGTCTGCGATCAAGACAGGGTCACCCGCTTTCAATTCGGCGGACAGCCCAGCGTATTCTACCGGCAGGTCCGTGGCTGAGGCATCGCTCATTTCCTCAACGCCACAATGGAGATTGAGTCGAGCGCCACGCTTGAGGGCCACGACGCCAGGAAAACGACCGAGCCTCAACTTTGGACCCGGAAGGTCTGCGAGAATACATGTTGGTCGACCAAGAGCATCTTCCATCGAGCGAATGCGTTCATACAATTCGGTTTTACTCTCTGGTGTACCGTGTGAATAGTTGAGGCGGCACACGTCGACACCGGCCTCCAACAAGGACTTGAGCACCTTCTCTCCTGAGCTCGCTGGACCGATGGTGGCCACGATGCGGGTTCGTCGCATGCTTGATGCTTGAGATGGTGACTCTAAACACCTTCTCCATAGAACTCAATGTTCCTACCTATTGTGTTCATTTGTAATGCAGACGGATGATGAAGGATTCAACGTTGAGATCATTGACCTTTTCGTTGCGTATTTGCATGGTCCATTCCCCGTCGTCATAGGTCGACTCTGTGTCGGTGAACATGTACGAGGAAAGCGTGAGGAAGACACAATCGTTCTCGTCGTCATTGCAATCGTCGCCATCGCTGCGCTGGTCCAATCCTGTATCCGAGGTATTACTTGCTTCTTCATCGTCTTCATTGAAGGCGTAAATGTCCAGCTTGGCACGACAGTTGGTCGCACCGGGGAATGCGGTTGTGCAATCGCCATCGGTCTTAGGGTAGGTGAGTTCGCCAACCATCTTTCGGATGGTGTTTCCGTTGTCCTTATCATAGACAACATTGACGCCAAAGTCCAGTGTCACAGCGTTTCCGGATGTGTTTCCTGCCATTTCAAAATCGCTCCATTTTCCTGCATAGGACACATAGACCTTGATGGAATCTGAATCGGTCATTCCAGCACTGTTCTCAATGTTGAGATGAAGTTCGTATTCACCAGGTTGGACATTGGTCCAGTCAATGCTTTCTCCGGTGAGGTCGGCGTCGTTTTCTGAATCACCATCGTTGTCAGAATCAACTTCAGCGTTCAAATCCCAATTCCATGTCGTGATGTATTGTGAGGTGTCTCCCGCATCCGAATCACTTGCATCAAGCGTGATCGTTGTGGTTTCTGAGACATCTCGATCGGTCATAGATTTGTCCATTTCGCAAATCCAAACCACAATGTGAGTGGATTCGTCGATGTCGTCATTGTTGCAATCCTCTTCGCTTGCGTATTGAGTGATCTCAGCCGTTGGTGGCACAGCGGTTGCATCTGCAACCGTGACATCTTTGGTTTGAGACGAAGACTTCGAGCCATCAGACACTGTCAATTCGACGCCGTAGGTGCCAGCCTGGTCATACGACCATTCAGCGGAGCGCCCTGTAGCGTCAGTTGAGCCATCTGCATCAAAATCCCAACGATAGGTGATGCTACCGCTCGGCGTCGATGCAGATGCATCGAAACTGATCGTATCACCGGAGCGAATGTTTGAGGAAGGTGAGTAATTAAACACGGCAAGTACTTCTTCATTTCCAGAAGAACCTGTGTCCTCAAAAATGCATCCCGAGAGGCTGGATAAGAGCATGAGGGCAACGAAAGCCCATGGCACTGGGGTCGACTTCATGGCTATGCTGTGGAACGCCTTGATGAAAAGGGCTTCCTCGTTTTCAGTCAAATCAGAAGGAAAAAAGAGACGTTTGCTTGTTGCCGGCGACGAGTTCCTTGGCGGTCCATCCAAAAGCCTCGGTGATTCGTCCAAGTGCAGCAGCAAGGCGCTCTGCGTAGAATTGTCCATCATAGGCGTCAATGCCGCCATTTTCTTCGGTCTCCAGCCATGGTTGAACGCGCATTGGTCGCTGGCTGGCGTCCGTTACGATGTAGGATACTTTCATTCCTGAAGTGAACCCGAGCCCGAGCGCAATCCTCGCTTTGGCAACCCTCACCTGTGCCATGCTGTCTGGATTGGCATAATCCTTAGTGAAATCGACTTCGCCATTGGAACCCATTCGTCCCTTACATGATTTGGCCAGAATAAGCGATGTTGCAGGCACCTCACAGCGGCGTAACGCCTGCACTTGAGCAAGTGCGTATTTGACCAAAGCGTCTCCTTCATCGGCAAGCGCATGGCTAAACATCCGCTTCATGGTCGTGGTCAAGTAGGCAAACGAATCGGTGCGCTGAGTTTCATATCCGCGGATGAGCATCTCCTCGCTAGGGTAGACCACTTGGCCAACATAACGCTTCTTTGCCCCATGGCTGAAGAACACTGAAAGGCCTTTTTCAAATTCCAAAACTGCTGAATCACGGCTGTAACGTTCAGCCACTTCAAGGCCGAACGCAATCATATCCTGCTTGGCAGCTTCCCAGGCCTCCATGTACTCGACAGCCTCTGGATTACCGTCTTTTGCGTTCTGGATTTCTTCTTCTTTCATCGAAGACGGAGCGCTTTCTGAGACTGGAGAACGCACAAAGATCGAGTCGGTATCCGAATAGACCACTTCGTGCCCTTCTGCATCGAGTTGTGCGATGATGGCCTTGATGTTGTGTCGCGCCCATGCAGTGATCGATGATCCCAGATCTCGATGGGTGAATCGATAAAAGCCACTTGCAAAGACACCGTAAAAGGAATTCATGAGGATTTTCACCGCATATTGCATTGAATCATGGAACGCAACCTTGGCTTCTTCGCCGTTTGTTTTTGCTTCTTTCAATGCAGCTTTGTGTTCATCCCTCTGCGCCATAAGGTCTTCCAGCAGGGCAGGAACCAATCCTTTGCGAACGGATTGATGACGGAACCTCGCCCCCGTTGGTGCGGTGTGGACATGTTCATCTTCGGATGGTTGATCGGACTGAACGGGGTCGATTCGAGTCGTATAGCAGATATTGTGTCCAATCATAATCGAAGGATACATGCTCTTGAAATCCAGAACGGCAATCCAAGGGTGAAGGCCTGCTGCAACCTCGTGCACATAGCCACCTGTGATTTGGCCTTCTTTGGCTTGGGCCGACCCAGTCAAAGGAACAGCCACATTTTCCCTGTCTGCTAGGCGAATGACAAGCGAGTCGATCAGTTGACTTGTGCTGCCGTTAGCCGCGGTGTCAAAGGTGACTTTGGCCACCGCTGCGACCGCTTCTTTTCGACGAATGACTTGTAATTCTTGAAGAATGTCGAGCGGGAGTTCCGCGTCGCGTACGCAATATTCCAGCACAACATCAGGACGAGCGGCCCATTCTTCGTCCATCTTGGAGGCATCAACGTCCATTTTGTGTTTATCAGCCTGCTCGGGGAACAACAGGTTGCTGATGAACGACAGTGTTTCCCGTTGGGGGCGGAGGGCCATGCGAGCTTGCCACCATGCATCGACAATGGTTCGCCCTGCAACATTCCACGCACGCGAAGATTGACGACGCGGATAGAGGCCAGAGCGGGTACGTTTGGCTTCTGATTCGGTTTGTTGAACACGCCCCCACCCAAAGAGCAAGCCGCGTTTTCTCCAATCCTTGGAACGAGCATGAACCGCCATACGATCGTTGAGCCGAGGCAAATCAAAATTGTCGATGTTATACCCGGTAATGATGTCTGGATCTTGGCTCCTGACAACAAGCGTCAAGTCTTCCATGATTTTTGCTTCCTCACCAACAAATGAGAAGGTTTGACGGTGGCCTGAGTGAAGATTCTCGACAACGGCTGCAGCGCAGAGGATTGTATCGTGGGCTATACTGGTTTCAAGATCGAATGAAAACACCTTGTATGGCACAGGGAAAGGATCGGTTGACTTGAGGTCTGCCAACTCACATACCACGGTGCAATCCACGGAATAGCGTCCCGCTCCACCGGCCGAGCGAACCGCTTCAAGTGCTGTGAAGTCGTCATCCTCGTCGAGGCGACGATCGATGATTGTGCCTTTGAGTGCAAGATGCATACCAAGGCCTTGATCGAGGAATAAACGGTTGAGGAAAGGGATGTCGCCTGAAAAAATTTGCCAACTTTGTTTGGCAAGCGATTTGCGGAGGCTTGGGACAACAAAGGGCTGGCGAACGGTGACGGTCCATACTGGACGATGACCTAAATCAGTCAACTTGAGAACCGGCCCACTAATACCAGTGACATCATCCAATTCTTCGACGGCATGTAGCCGTTCAATGACATGCTCGGGAACGTCCATGCCTTCATCCCACACCATCAAAGGCGAAATTTCGAAGGTTGGACGAAGACCGTGCACAAGTGCACAAATAGACTCGCCTTGCTCTGTGCGCCCAAACAATTCCAATACTGTCGATGGCGACTTCGAACCGTTGAGACCGTCAACTGAATGGTATCGGCCGCTCACCACACCCATTCGACCCTCAAACTGCATGGCTCGCCTCATGACAAAGGAGCCGTCGGCATCCTATGGCCCTTCGCTTAGAAACACCAGCCGTAAGGTCACCAAATCGCTTTGTCGACCATCTGGATCGGCAGGAATGCTTGAAAGCCTCATCTACATGGCGAGAAACGCCGTCGGCAGGGTGAAAGAAATGAGTGAAGAAATCGATTGGGACAGCTTGACCTTTTCATTGACCCCAACGGACACGATGTACCTCACTGAAACATCAGCAAATGACCCGTGGATGCCGGGTTCTCTGCGGCCATATGGGGCCATCCCAATGTCGCCTGCTGCAGGTGTGCTCAATTACGGACAAGGCCTCTTTGAGGGAATGAAAGCCTATCGAACATCAAAGGGCCGTGTTGTCTTTTTCAGACCTGAGGAGAACGCTCGAAGAATGCAACGTGGAGCAGATCGACTGAAGATGCCACCCGTTCCTGAGTCTGTGTTCGTCGATGCTGTCGAACAATGCGTCCAAGCCAACCTCAAGTGGCTCCCTCCAACCGGTAAAGGCGCTATGTATGTCCGGCCTTTGCTCATGGGATCAGGACCGATTCTCGGCGTTGCCCCTGCACCATCCTACACCTTCCTCGTCTATGTCACACCGGTTGGGCCTTACTTCAAAGGCGGCGTCACAGCGATTGATTTGTTGATCTCAGAAGAACATCACCGTGCAGCACCTGGTGGTTCAGGTGGTGTGAAAGCTATCGGAAACTATGCACATGGCATGATGCCGAGTAAGAAAGCAAAGGCTGCTGGCTTTGCTGAAGTGATTTACCTTGACGCAGAAACCCACTCCTATGTCGAAGAAGTTGGCGCTGCAAACTTTTTCTGTGTCAAGGATGGCGTTCTTTACACTCCTGAACTGACTGGAACAATTCTACCAGGTATCACTCGAAATTCAATCATTGAACTGGCAAGGCATAACGGCATTGAAGTGGTGGAAACAAAGGTCGAAGCGACCTTTGCCATGACGGCCGATGAAGCATTCTGCTGTGGCACTGCAGCTGTAATTTCACCAATCGGCTCCATCACCAAGGGTGACACAAAAGCCACCTATGGGGACGGTTCACCAGGTCCGATCACTCAACAGTTGTACAATCAACTGGTTGGCATTCAAAACGAAGAAGAAGAAGACATCTTTGGATGGCTGCATGAAGTTCCACTGTGAACTTCAACGCTTTTTGAAGCCGGAGCGCTTCTTGAAACTGGAACGTTGTTTGCTGGATGTTTGGTTTCGCGATTTGCGTTGTGCACGGGCGCGCCGATCACCTGTTTCAGGTCCTCGGGCTGCACGATCGGCGTTGGCCTCCTTTTGGTCACGTTGCATTTGACGCCATTGCGCCCCAATGAGTTGCAGCAATTCTTCCTTGGAATTTGCCCCAACCGATTGCTTGGAGCCAGCTCTTGAGACCCACATTCGTCCTTCGCCTTGATGTGGCCTTGCTGGATGGGATACGCGCTCTTCTCGCTTGATTTTCTTCAAACCTAGTTTTCGAGCAGCCAAAAAGAGACCCTCAAGATCGGGTTTCAGCACCGAGGAATCTTTTGGAACGCGCCGACCACTTCGTCGAGATGTTCGTGCATCAAAGTAGCCCGGCCATACGCAGAGTCGGTCGGGATTGTGGTCCATGTTGGTTCACCTTGTGCGGGGAGTTCTCCCCGATTGGTATGAACCCAACGGAGATTGGATCGTTTCACTCAATGAGGACGCCGTTGATGACGCCATCTTTTCCTGGGCGGGAAGTAATCTTGACTCGACCTTGGTCGGTTTCGATGACTGCACCCTTGACGAGGATGTTTCGTCGAACGTAGTTTGGATCAGATTCATTCTCAATCACATTGTGAATGGTACCGAGGGTGGTTTTACCCGTTTTTGGATTGTTGATTGAGACGCGGTTTTCCGACATCACACGGACGAGGGTGTTACCACCTGTTCGGCGGTAAATCTTGCGCTTTGGCTCACCAACAAGAGCCATTTGCTTCTCGGAAGAAATTTCCGTAGAACGCTTGCTGCGTGCCTGAACTTTTCGTCCACCACTGGGTTTTCGTCGAGAGATACCGTGCCATTGTGCCATAGAGAGACCACCTTGCGGAACAAAGCGACAAACAGGGCGTATATGAAAGCAACCCTCAGACACACTTTGCTAAAATTTGAGAAACAACCGTCGTCTCTTGTTTCTTCAGCACTGCACGCACTTGGTCACCAGGGTGCAATTGTCCAACCCCAGAAGGCGTCCCTGTGAACAAGAAATCGCCTGCCTCAACCGGTGCCCATTTGAGAAGGTCTTCGATTTGCATTTGTGGCGTTATGGTCATCTCGAGGAGAGGGGCGTTTTGAACCAGAACATCGTTGACATAGAGTTCGAGGTGAAAGGCTTCGTAGGTATCAAGCAGTCCACTCCAACCGCCGTAGTAGGGAGAAAATGGACCAAGGTAAGCACTCCCCCGGAAGCATTTACCTTTGGTCCAGGGCAATTGTTCGCTTCGCAGATCGCCTTGAGTCGCTCGATCGGTGAGGTCGAGTCCAACGGCAATGGCTTCAGGTTCACCTTCATGATTCAAGCGTACGACGAGTTCCACCTCATGATGGATCTCGCCGGGGTGGCTTTTGACCTCAATAGGGCCCGAGCGTTGAATGCAGTTGTTTGGTTTGACGAAAAACACTGGAGCAGGGGGCTGCTTATGTCCAAGTTCATCGGCATGCTTGGCAAAGGTTCTGATGGTGCACCACAGGGCCATAGACAGGCTACGGGATTCACCCTCATGAACTTCAAGGTTGAGCCAAGGGTCAAATGCTGTACTCACAAGCAAGGACCATGACGCGAGATTGGAGCATCCGTAAACGCCGACCGGTTCGTCGCAAGAACATCGCTCCTTTGTTGAAGAAACTTGAGGATGCGCTCGAAATTGATCTCTCCGTTGATGGAGCATTCCTCGAAATGGCGGAATATGGACCTTGGCAAATGGTGCTCGTCGACAAGGTGCCCATTGGAGTTGAAGTGAAAAATGAGGACGGAGAACGATTTGCTTTCCTAACGCTCCGGGGTTTTTTACAACATATGGATGCCAAAAAATGGGTCGAGGTGGATCACGGTGCAATTCCATTTTTGATGAAGGGAGCTGATTGTATGGTCGCAGGTGTCCACGATGCAGATGCCACCATCAAAGAAGGCGAATTGGTGTGGATTCGCGACATGACCCACAAACGACCGCTTGCGATTGGTTGGGCGACCCTCGCCGGCCCGGATTTGAAAGAAGTGATGAAGGGAAAGGGCATCAAAACATTGCACTGGGTCGGCGATGAATTATGGGACATGGAACTTTGAACATTGCGACAATTTGTCAAGCGAAGAATAATCAATGAGTGAGTCCTAGTCACCGTATGGGCTTGCCTAGAACCGGATTGCTCCTTATTACGATGCTCATGCTTCTACCGCTCTCATCCGCCAGTGAAACCATTGGCGGTCAGGATGAAAATCCGGCCGAGGGGGAGGCTCCATTCCAAATTCTCGCTCGTGATTCGCCTTCAATCGATGGCCAGGAGTGGACACTGAGCATTGAAATGAATCAAGAAGAACACGACAATGGAACTGTGTTTGAGATTTCAACCCAGATTTGTACAAATGACGGCGTTTGTGATCCACCAATTATCATGAGCCCAGACATCAGTGAACGAGTCCATACCATCAGCCTGACCCCAAGCGAGGATCACACCTATGTGAACTGGCGAGTCAAAGCGACCTATGAGGACGGCAATAAGACAAATTTCCCTCAGGGCTCGTGGTACACAACATGGTCATCGTGCTGGCAAAACAATGGCGAATACGGTGGCGTTGATGCAAACGACGCACTCGATGGATGTGCAGAAAGCGAGTCTACACCTGGATTTGCCGCTGTGCTTACGCTCGCTAGCCTTGGTGCTGCCGCTGTGTTCACTCGTCGAGATTAGTGTGCTCCACCGCACGCTCGATGAAACGACGCTGCTCGTAGCCCCAATCGATCAGGACGACTTCACATTGAGTGCGGTCCTTACTGAGCGAGCCATGAGCAAACCCTGACTGTTCGACGTCGCTTGGTACGAACGGTAGATTGTGCCCTTCGATGGACACCTTGCATCCATGTTCAACGACCTCAGCAGTGCCAAATCCAAAGGAGAGTTGACCTTCATTGACACTTGTGACCTCAGTATTCCCTGCTTTCAAGAAGCGCTCGAGTGCTGCGAGGAGGGGCGCTCCGTCACCCTCAAGAGAGGTCCCGCCATAGGCAGAGAGGAAACTGAGTTCAGTGTCATTTTGTTCCATGAGGTGATCAAGATCGCGTTGCTTAGGTGCTTTGCCTGCCATGGTCATCCTCATCTCTCGACACGAGCCGGTGTTCTTGGTCGTATCGACTGAATGTATGCCATTGTCGGCCTCATTCGATGCTTTTGGGCATTTGAGCGCGGATGGCCCTCGAGATGGAGAAAGGCAAAGCCAGCCGCCACAGGTGGTGGCGGCTGGCCAGCTTTTCAGGTTCAACAATCGTCCGCTCAAGCGGATTGACGGCGCTGTATAACCACAACAGCACCCAACAAGGCCACGATCAACGTTGTCGAAACGAAGCCTGGTGTGTTTTCATCTTCATCGGAGGTGTCGACTGGTTCTGCTGGTTCAACAACAGTGGTTGCTCCTCCGTCACCAACGATGACTTTGCCATACATTCCGGCCGCCATGTGAGGTTCACATGCGTAGTAGAATGTGGTATCGTCTTCGGTGAAGGTGTAGCGGAAGTCGACGGTCACGGCGGCTTCTCCGGAAGATACGCCGTCTTGGGTGTATGTGGTCGAATCTTCGCCATCGACTTGTCGAACATTGTGAGCCATGCTCGAATCCGTCCATTGCCAGCACACGGTGTCGCCAACCGAGACAGTTAACGTCGCTGGGGAGTACTTCAGACCACTTGGAGCGATGCCTACTGTGGCATCACAGTCAGGGAGAACTGGCTCATCCGCTGGGGGCGTCAAGACCTTGTCAATGACGTGGATGACGCCGTTGGAGGCTGTGACGTCAGCTGTTGTGACGCTCGCGCCTTCAATCGTCACACCATTATCTGTCACGGTGAAACTCGCGTCGTCTCCGTTGATCATGGTGACCGTGAGGCCGTCTGTGACATCGGATGATGGCACTGCTCCCGAGAGGACATGGTAGAGGAGAATGTCTGCAAGGACTGCAATCTCTTCGTCTGTGGTGAATGTATCCAAGTCAATGCCTGCATCGGTGAAGGCTTGGTCCGTCGGTGCAAACACTGTGAAGGGGCCGTCGCCTTGCAATGTTGCGACAAGATCTGCCTTCGTTAGAGCGGCGACCAAGGCGTCGTGAACGCCAGTTGAGGCAGCAACCGCTGGAATGTCGGGCACAACGACGGGGTCCGCTGGTGGCATCAAGACCTTGTCAATGACGTGGATGACCCCGTTTGTGGCCTCCACATCTGCGGTAGTTACATTGGCGCCTTCGATGGTGACACCATCAGCAGTCACGGTGAAGCTTGCGTTGTCTCCGTTAATCATTGAGACGGTCAATCCATCGGTGACATCGGAGGACGGGACTGCTCCTGCCAAAACATGGTAGAGCAAGATGTCTGATAATGTTTCATTTTCTTCTGCTGTGTCAAACGTAGAGAGGTCAATACCTGCTGCTGTGAATGCTTCGTCGGTTGGAGCAAAGACGGTGAACGGGCCGTCACCTTGGAGGGTTTCGACCAGTCCTGCATGCGAGAGGGCCGCAACGAGGGAGGTGTGAACCCCAGTGGACTGAGCGGTTTCTGGGATGTTGAGCGTAGGGTCGGCGGGTGGCAGGAGCACGGCATCGATAATGTGGATGATTCCGTTGCTGGCGATCACATCAGCGGTGGTGACCTTTGCGTTGTTGACGGTGACGACTCCATCGGCGACGCCGAAGGACAAGTTAGCGCCGTTCACTGTAGCAGCGGTCATGCCGTCTGTGACGTCCGCTGCTGCGACAGATCCTGCGACCACATGGTAGGTTAGGATGCTGGCGAGGGTTTGGTTGTCCTCATCCGTGGTGTATGTAGAGAGGTCAACGCCTGCAGCCTCGAACGCAGCGTCAGTAGGGGCGAAGACCGTGAATGGACCGTCGCCTTGGAGGGTTTCGAGGAGACCTGCCTGAATGACGGCGTCAACGAGCGTGTCGTGAACACCTGTGGCTTGGGCGTTTGTTGGTATGTCTTGAGTCTCATCCGCAGATACATTCAGCGGCAGAGTGGAAATCAGTAGGCTGGCTAAAATGAGTGTAGCAATTGCTTTATTCATGTCGCTTTGGCTCAAACTGTCCCGTATAAAGGACTGTAAAGTTGCACATCAGAACGGCGAGCGGTATTCGTCAACATCTGCAGAAATTCGCAACAATTGGTTGTATTTTGCCACGCGATCAGAACGAGCAGGCGCCCCTGTTTTGATTTGACCTGCGCGTGTGCCGACGGCTAAATCTGCAATCGTGACATCTTCAGTTTCCCCGCTGCGGTGAGAGATGACGTTATTGAAGCCGTGCGAAGATGCGAGATCCATCGCTTCGAGCGTTTCTGTTACGGTACCAACCTGGTTCAGTTTGACAAGCATGGCATTTGCTGCACCGATTTCAATGCCTTGAGCAAGGCGCTCAGATTGTGTCACAAAGAGATCATCGCCGACCGTTTGGACTCGGTGACCTTCTCGCTTGGTGAAGAGTGACCAGCCCCGCCAATCGTCTTCATCAAAACCATCCTCGATTGAGAGGATTGGATATTCATCGAGCCATCCTGAATAGAGGTCAGCGAGTGCTTCACTTGACAAGATTTTACCATCCATGTGATAGCCATCCTCATGATGAAATTCAGTTGCAGCGACATCCAAAGCGATTCCCATTTGTTCTGTTGAGTAGCCTGCACCCTCAATAGCGCGCACCATGTACTTCAGGCCCTCTTCATTCGCAGGAAGATTGGGTGCGAAGCCACCCTCATCACCGACTCCACCAAGCAATCCATCCGCTTTGAGTTCCTTTTTCAGCGCATGGTATGTTTCAACACCAGCGCGCAATCCCTCTTCAAATGTATCAAACCCGTGAGGCATGACCATGAATTCTTGGACATCGACGTTTGAAGCTGCGTGAGCGCCCCCGTTGAGTATGTTGAGCATTGGTACAGGCATCAGCCCACCTGCAACGCCTCCGATGTACTTCCAGAGTGGCAGTTCGTGAACGGCTGCACCTGCATGCAAGCACGCCATCGACGCTCCAAGCATGGCATTTGCACCAAGGTTTGCCTTGTTCGGGGTTCCGTCAAGTTCAATCATAACTTCGTCAATCACCCGTTGTTCATCGACAGGAAGACCAACCAGTGCTTCGGCGATTCGATCTGTGATGTTGTCAACAGCGGATTGTACGCCCTTTCCAAGATAACGAGTGGCGTCACCATCCCTCATTTCAAGCGCTTCATATGCACCAGTCGAGGCCCCTGATGGTACGGCTGCTCGCCCGAGAAGGGCTCCATCAACAAAACAGTCAACTTCGACGGTTGGATTGCCACGGCTGTCGAGGATCATTCGTGCATCGAGGCCAGTAATATGTCCGGACATGGCATTCCCTAAACTTCCCTGTGTAAGGCGCTCTTTGAATTAAACGGCGCGCACGAGGTGAGTTTTCTGGAGAGGTGTGTGAACATTTGACGAAGAAGAGTTTTTATCCCCACGATGTGTTGGGAGGCGTTTCCCTAATCACAACAGTAGTTAAAATTTCATGTTATTGGAAAGAAAATGACAAAAAATTTCCGCATCGTGTACCCTTAGCAGGATTCATATACTCAAAGCGGAAGCGATGCTCATGCCTCGTGTTGCTGAAATCGATCGTGCTATCCTCGCTCAACTTCGAAAGAACGGTCGAATGTCATACGTTGACCTTGCACGGGAAGTCAGCGCTTCCGAGCGGACCGTTCGCACACATGTCCGAAAGATGGAGGAAGAAGGCACCATTCGAGGGTACACCGTTCGAGAAGGTGGTGTTGGATTAACTGCGCTCGTACGAATTAAAGTATCTCCTGGTGCTGAAATCGGTTCGTTTGCTTCTGAAGTCACTGGCTGGGAAGGTATTGAAATCATCTACGAGGTGTCTGGTGATGCTGATCTCGTAGCTCTCGTTCACGTTGACGACACCATGTCGCTGCGCACATTGCTCGACAAAATGTGGCTCGCTGCGCCAAATGAAATTGCTTCGACGACCACCGAACTTGTGCTCGAGCAATACTGATTACTCTTCTTCCAATGATGGAGGCGTTTCGACGTCCGGTTTTTTCGCGGGTTCTGGAACACCGTAATCAATACCACAACTCCGACAAATCATATTGTCGTCCCAATCGCATTGGCGTCGACAACCCGTCATAAAAGCACGTCCTGGTTCAAGCCTTCCATTTGACTGAGCAGCCAATGGATTCTGTGTGCTCAACCGCAGGTTTAACACCACTGAGCATCGCTTCAATCGCATCGCTTAGTTCGGTTGTGGTCACTGCGTTTGGGTCCTTTGGCGAATCGTCCATTCGACCTTGATAGACAAGCTTGTGTTCTGCATTGAACAAGAAAAATTCTGGGGTTCGCTTTGCGCCATAGGCATGAGCCACGTCTTGAGTGAGGTCATGAAGGTAAGGATAACCCATTGAAGCTGCCCGTGTTTGCATGTGCTCAAAAGAATCGTTTGGATACACCTTGGGGTCGTTGGAATTGATCCCCACGAATCCAACACCAAGTTCAGCACATTTCTCCGCCATAGCTTCCATTCTCGATATGCTTGCTATGACATATGGGCAATGATTGCACTCAAACACAATCACAGTTCCATTGGCCCCCGCTGCGTCTTCAAACGTCATCGTAGTATCGCCTTTGGAAGCGTTGGCGTTGGTGAGTGAAAACTTCGGGGCGGAGTCAGTGAGTGCTAGGCTCATAACCCTGCGAAGCGCTCAAACCTCTAAACAACTTGTATTGAAACGTAGATTGTCGGCGCATATGTTATGAATCAGAAGTGAAATGTCACAATATGCAACCACAAATGCAAGGTATGCCCCACGTAGCCAGACCTGCGCACATGATGTCATTCATGGACGCAACGAAATCCTGCCTCCAACAGTACGTTGGATTCAGCGGTCGAGCCAGCCGATCCGAATATTGGTTCGCCTACCTCAGTTTCATGGTCGCAGTCGTGGGCATGCTCACCCTAACACTTGTTTCTGTGTTTGTTGTTGATGCTCTTGCCGGTGTTATGTTTATGCTAACCATGGTGTTGTATGTCGGCGCCTTTTTGCCATTGCTTGCAGTATCAGTACGACGATTGCACGATCTTGGCAAGTCTGGTTGGATGATGCTCATTATGTTTATTCCGTTTGTAGGCGGCATTTTGCTTCTCGTTTGGTTTGTAACCGATGGAGAAGCAGCCAACAACGCCTACGGCCCTGTCCCGACCAACACGCTTTGAGGGTAAAGTATCGCCCAAGTGTTGAAGTTCTCAGCCTTGATGGTTGAGGCATGGCCACTCATGTTGTTTCATGCGGTGGCCACATTACGTTGCTGTTTTCCATTTGGAAAGACGCTCGACTTGCTCGCTCTCAAGGCAGCAGGGGTGCTGGATTCAATGTGACACATGGCGTCAAAGCCACTGTGCGCCACATCGGCACAAACCAACCGGAACAAACGGGTGTTTTGTCGCAAGGATCTGGCCTTGACCAGAAGCCTGGAGAAATCCCCGATGGAGAAATTGTGCTGACCGTCGAGTTGATGGATGGAACACTTCTTGATACAACGAATTCGTTCTATTTTGATTTGATTGAAGCACTTCGCGATGCGCGATTACTCAACCCGGCTGAGTCCTTTGAAATTCATGTTAAACTTTCGTTGCCAACAAGCCAGGGCTTTGGTATGTCTGCAGCGGGGCTCGTTGCGGTCGCCCGCGCCCTGCACAATCATACGAACATTGGGAATCAGGTCCAATATTTGCGAATCGCTCATCGCATCGAACGGTTGCACAGTGGCGGGCTCGGTGATGTCTTAGGCATCGCTGCAGGAGGTGTTGAGCTTCGACTTGAACCCGGTGCCCCTGGGGCGGGCGGCAAAGCCATTGGTTTCTCAACCAAACAAAACGTAGTGCTGGTTTGGACGCCGGGCGAAGCCCGTCATACAGCCAATTATATCGATGACCCACAATGGGAGCGATCCATTTCCAAGGCTGGGGAAAAAGCGGTTCGAACCTTGCGTCTCAACGATTGGAATGAGGCCGCTTGGGATGACTTGATGTTGCAATCGAGAAATTTTAATCAGGCTTCAGGGCTACTGGATGAACCTGAACGTATGACCCTCAACAGCGCAGTGATGAAGGAATTGCGGCGACTCAACCTCCAAACACGAGTCTATGTCCGATTATGCATGCTTGGGGTATCGCTGGCTGTCCTTCCGCGGAAGTTAGACCAGCCACTCGAAGAAGATGAGACTGATATGATCCTTGAGGCCCTGCATGGGCTAGGACTGGGTGCAATCACCACATCGATTGGAGCATTGAACTGATCAATCCGTTTGGTCGAGGGCCGTCAGGTCGAGGACACTCGCATCCAACAAGGTGCAACCGGCCATGAACAAATTCTCGCTAAACCCGTGACGGTAAACGACAGCCCCACTGCCCCACTCCTCGATGTAGCGATCCATTTGCTTGGCCATTTTCTTTCGCTGGAATTCAACATCTGCACCGTAGAAATGCTTGGCGTCAATCCACGCTACGGGCCGGTCGTTGATGTAGACATGGTCGAGGAAAAGTATGTCAGGCGTACGAACTGGACGCCCCAGTTCTTGCTTTTGTTCTTTGACCATTTCCGGTTGCCGGCGTAAACGAACGCCCTGTGCTTCAAACCAATCTGCAAGAATATCTTCGAAATGATCTGCCTTTTCCTGAGATTCGCCCTGGTCGACATTGGAGACACGGTCTGCGGCTTCTGCGGCTTCGAATTCCTTCCGTTCCCGCTGACTCAGGCGGCTTGGCTCGCGAAGACTTTCTTTGATTTTGGTTTTTGACCAGCGCATCTCAGCAAGAATCAGCCTGAACACGTTCATTGGAGGGCCATCGAAGCGTTGGGAGAGGTCGACAACACTGACGCCTTCCTTGTACAATCGTAGCATTTCTTTTGCTCTGGAACGTAAGCGACCATGCCCATACACGGTTTTTTGTTGCATCAGTGCTGAACGGAGAGAGAGCGCTTGGTCAAGGTTCATTTTGTGAGCGTCCACAATTTGAGCAAGTTCATCAACGCGCTCGTCATCAAGCCAACCAAATTCACCCTTTCGAAGCACGAGCTTCGACAGGGCTTCTTCGTCTTTCAGAGGCACAGGGGAAGTGGCCCAGTCGAACCTGTGGGTGTTTGGTGCGTCAAGTCCTTCGGGAAAGCCCATTGGCAGTTCCTTGCGATTGAAACGTTCGTTCGCATCTCGCTCGGTCTCTGCAATTCGTTGAGAATGACGTTCCTCAAGCACTGCTTTGGAGGTGCCCCCGTAGCGTTTTGGTTTACGTTGTTGACCACCCCTCTTCGAGCGGTTTCGATGGTTAGCGTTGCGTGAGCGACCGCGATTCTTCCCTCGTTTTTTTGAGGAATTAGGACGTTTGTCGCCGCTGTTTTGGTCGCTCATTGACGCAGGTCAGTGCCGAGGCTCCTTGAACACTCGCCTTTATTCTGATTCACCTAAAGCGGCTTCATGTGATTCTGGGATGGTGTAAATTCCCCGTTCTGAAGCGTCACGGAGCCATTGTTTTGCCAGTGCCCGAGGTAAACGATTCACGCGTCCTTGCATGAATTTGGCCCACCAACGAACCTGCCACCAAGCGGCAATTTCGATGCCCCCCTCTTCTTCGCCCCAAACCGTCACAGCGAGGCGTAAGGAGGTGATGGCTGTTCCAAGAGGTCGGCCTTCTCGTTGTTGGCCCCCCCAATCAAATTCAATTTCAAGAAACCGTGGTCGTTCACTTTGGCGAATTGATTTGACCGTCCACATTTCCTCGATCAGCCGTTGACGTTCGACTCGATGCAAATCAAAACGCTGGCCTTCGTGCAGGAGACCATTGTGTTGCGAGAGGATCCTTCCTGCTGAGGTGTGCCAACTTGGCCAGCAATTCAAATTCAGCATGTTTGCGATGAGGCGGCTGCATTCTTCAGGTGGCAGCGATTGACGCCATACGCCTCTTGGTGCCCCCATGATGCTTCGTCTACAGATTTCTCTTTGAATCTGTGGGGTACGAAAAAAGCGGGGTTTCAAATGCAATAAGTCGTTCCGATAATCATGCGATGGACTTCTGCGGTGCTGATTTCGGTTCTTTTGGTTTGTTCATCCATGGCTGTTTTACATCAAAATCCAGTTGAAACAAACCTCTTGGAAGGGCCACAGTACTTCGTTGGTGACCAGGAGAATACCAACTTGGCTTTTGGTTGGGTAACAAGTGCTGGTGGTGCGCTTAACGATTTCATCTCTCAGTCTGCCACCTATGCCAACGGCACCTTCCTTGTTGCTGGGAGCTTCGAAGGAGACATCCAATTTAGAGACCAAATTGATGGTCACGGCGCCACCTCAAGTTCAACTGATCAAGATGCTTTCGTGGGGTGGGTCAATCCAAATGGCACATGGAATGCAAGCATGGCATTCGGCACCACTGGAATCGATTCAATCGATGCGGTTGCGTTGCTCTCAAACGGTGACGCTATTCTTGCTGGAACCTATTGCCTCAACACCGTTGGTTCGCAGTGCCAGTTATCACTTGACGGCGTAACCCCCCTAACGAAAGATGGTTTAGACGAGGATGGAAATGTCTTCGTCGCTCGCCTGAATGGGGACGGATCATGGGCATGGGCTAGCAAAATAGGTAATGCTTACGAAAATTTTGTGATTGATATGTTGGTGACGCCCAACAATGAAATCCACGTTGGAGTATTGTACAGGGAAACCATGGAATTCAACGGAAACATATTGCCAGCAGGGCCTGAACGAACTGTCATGATTGCCATGTTCAATGAAGGTGGTAGCCCTGTGGCTCATCTCGTGATTGAGACCTCGGAGGAGATTGCACCGGTCGGTGGCATGTGTATTGATGGGGCGGGGCAGGCCTATGCGGCCCTTACATTCAGAGGTGAAGTCCTCATCGGTGAAACACGCCTTGATTCAACAGGTGAATCCGACTTCTTGATCGCTTCATATGAGGCAAATCATTGGAATTGGGCCGTCAGTGGAGGCGGAGCCTTTGAGGACCGAGCATGGGGCTGTTCAGGATCGCCTCAGCAAGGCCTCACTGTTGTTGGGGAATTCTCCGGAAACGCAACATTTGGTGAATATTCCACTGAATCTTCCAACGGGGCCGACATGGTGCTGAACAGGGTGTCATCCTCCGGTGCATGGTCTGGCACCGCCACAGCAGGCGGGCCCGGAGTTGACCGAGCAACTGGCGTTATCACCAATGCCATTGGCGATGTGATCATCACCGGAATCACGTCAGGCGGCATCACCATTGGCGCGGACGAACTTGAGGACCTCGATGGTGTCAACGATGACATGCACAACGACATCTTCCTTGCAGCTTACCTTTCCAACAACACATGGGGATGGGCGGTTTCAGCCGGAGGCGATGGAAATGAAGAGCCAACCCACCTCACTTTTGCCCCTGATGGGTCACTTCTTCTCTCTTTCATGCTCAGTGGAACCGCGAACCTTGGCATTCACAGCGCAACAAGTGTCGGAGGCTATGACGCAGGCCTTTGGTTGTACCAAACTGACAGAGATTCTGATGGTATTCTCGATGGTGAAGATAATTGCCCCCGCATATCAAACACACTCCAAAGCAACCATGATGGCGATTTGTACGGTGATGTATGTGACGATGACGATGACAGCGACGGCGTGGAAGATGCCCAGGATGATTGTCCAACTGGTGAAATCAATTGGGCCTCTGATGCCTCAACAGACCATGATAGTGATGGATGCAGAGACGCTGGTGAAGACTTCGACGATGACGAAGATACCGTCTTTGATTTCCAAGATCTTTGTCCTTTAGGCCCAGTGGGCTGGATTTCAACACCTGAAGTGGACAGTGAGGGTGACGGTTGTGCCGACATTGATACTGACGAAGACGGTTTTATCGATCAGATGGACAACTGTCCGGAGGATGCAAACCCTACACAATCCGATCTTGATGGCGATGATCTTGGTGATGCGTGCGATGTTGACGAAGATGGTGATGGTGTGGCTCTGCCACAGGACAATTGCCCGCGCGACGCAAATCCATGGACTTCGAACGCTGCAACAGATTATGATCAAGATGGATGCCAAGATGCGATCAACGATGATGATGATGACAACGATGGCTGGCTCGATGCCGCCGATGCTTGCCCTACGGGTTCAATCGCTTGGAACGAACTTGGGGCGGCAAGTTTAGATCACGACCAAGATGGATGTCAAGATGCTACCGAGGACAATGATGACGACAATGATGGCTACACAGACGCTATGGATGCCTGTCCAACTGGATTGATCGGAATCGCTCAACTCGGGCAAGATGTGGACGGTGATGGATGCATTGACGGCGTTGAAGACGATGACGATGACAATGACGGCGTGATCGATGGTGTCGATGTCTGTCCACAAACTCCACCGAATGCACAGGTGGGCGTCCAAGGTTGCAGCATGAGTCAATTGGATGATGATTTAGATGGCGTGTCAAACGCTGATGATATGTGCCTTAACAGTCCACCAGGTCGTCTTGTCGATGACAGTGGTTGCGCCATCATTAACGAATCAAATGATTCTGTATCGACCTCGGATGAGAGCAACTTGACGCTTTGGCTCTTTGTCATTGCTGGATTCTTGCTGCTCGCCGCCGGTGCTGTAACCCTAAGTGGAAGGCAAACAAGATCTGCACCACCGAAGCGACCGGTGGACCTTGATCAAACAACGGCGAGTCAACATCAACCTCGTGAAGATGAATGATGATGGATTGACGAGCACAATCCCGACGGCAAAAGCGACTTGTTAAATAAAGTGAGAATTCAATATCTAACCATGAAGTTTCTACCCAAGGCCTTGATGATTGCATTTTTGATGATCATGCTCGCCGCAACACCTGCAATTCAAGGAAATTCTTCTGGAAAGCACAACCAAGCAGCATCTGGATGTGGCTGCCATTCCAATGGCGGCGGAATCACAGCGACCAATGACTTCCCCACATCCTACACCGCCGGTCAAGTCTACAGCATCAATATTGGACATGCTGGGGCTGGAACACTGGTTGGTGGATTCAATGTGGTGGTGAACAAAGGTACCCTACAAAACGCTGGAGGTGGCGTCCAAATTTCGGGCGGAACCAGCGCCACGCACGTCAATTCAGGCCAACTTGGCTGGGCTTTTGACTGGCAAGCACCATCGACTGGAAGCGGAAGTGTCACCGTCAACATTGCCGTTATGCAAGCCAACGGAAATGGGCAAAACAGTGGAGATGCATGGGATACTGACACCGTTTCAATCACTGAAAATGTCGTTCAAAACATTCCACCTACGGCCTCAAATGTCTACGTGAGTACCCCCCAAGGAGTGGCTACAACCACTCAAGCCTATCATGATGAAGTTCTGATGGCCAATTATGATTACAGTGATGACAATGGTGACGCTGAATCAATGAGTCAAATCCGATGGTTCAAAAATGGAAATCTCGCATCTGCTTACAATGATGTCGAAATTATCGATGACATGCAGACGACAATCGGTGACACTTGGACGTTTACAGTAACGCCAAACGATGGCACTGACTTAGGGTCAACTGTTTCTGCCTCAAACACCATCGAAATCATCGATTACGACACGGATAGCGACGGATATGGCGATCAAGTTGACGCCTTCCCAAACGATCCAAGTGAACATGCTGATGCTGATGGAGACGGTACTGGAGATAACGCCGATCTTGATGATGACAATGATGGAACCAAAGATGCCGACGACGCCTTCCCGTTTGATTCGACCGAAGATACGGACACGGATGGCGATGGTACTGGGAACAATGCCGATACCGATGACGATGCTGACGGTGTGCTTGACGTCAACGATGCGTTTCCACTTGACGCGAATGAAGACACCGACACAGACAACGACGGAACCGGAGACAATGCCGACAGTGATGATGATGGTGACGGTACATCCGACGTCGATGATGCCTTCCCGCTCGATGCTTCAGAAACCAACGATGCTGATGCTGATGGCACTGGTGACAACGCTGACCAAGATGATGACAACGATGGTGCATTGGATGTCAACGATGCTTTCCCACTCGATGCCAGCGAGACACTGGACACCGATGCAGATGGTACTGGAAATAACGCTGACACAGACGATGACAACGATGGGGTGCTCGATGATCAAGACACATTCCCGCTGGATGCTTCTGAAACCATCGATACAGATGATGATGGCACAGGCGACAACGCTGACACCGATGACGACAACGATGGTACCCTCGATGCGGACGATGCCTTCCCGCTTGATGCTACTGAAACCATTGACACCGACGATGATGGAACTGGTGACAACGCAGATACCGATGACGACAATGATGGCTTACTCGATGTTGATGAAGCAACGGCTGGAACCAATCCACTTGTGATTGACACGGATGCGGATGGCGAAGGTGATGCGACCGATGCGTTCCCGCTTGATGCAACTGAAACCTCCGATGCAGACGGAGATGGTGTTGGTGACAACGCCGATGCTTTCCCTAACGATGCTACTGAGTCAATTGATAGCGATCAAGACGGGGTTGGAAACAACGCAGATGCCTTCCCCAATGATGCATCAGAAACCAGTGATAGCGACCAAGATGGCGTTGGTGACAATGCTGACTGGGCGCCGTTGGATGCCACTGAATCAATCGATACCGACAACGATGGAGTTGGCGACAATGCTGATGCATTCCCTAATGACCCGTCGGAGACCATGGATTCTGATGGCGATGGTGTTGGTGATGTAGCACAAGCTGCTGCTGAAGCTGATGCCGAAGCGTTGCGAAACATGATCATCATCGCGCTGCTTGTCGTTGGCGTGCTTGGTGGAGGAGCAGTTATGTTCCTTCGAAGAAGGGGTGACGAAGAGGTTTCAAGCAAATCTTTCGATCAACCCTTTGAAGCATCCACAGCATCAACGGCAGCCGCACAACCAGCAGCTGCGGTTATGCCCGCAGCGGTTCAACAACCAGTTCAACCCGTTGCCCAAGAACCAACGGTGCTTCGTCAATGGACTGACGAAAAAGGATACACTTGGAGGTCCATGAGTGATGGAAGCAACTACTGGTGGACTGGCACTGAATGGCAACGTACATGATTACGCATAGACCAAAGCCGGGGACAGTGGCATAGCGCCACCTGCACGACCTGTGTCATCTTCAGGTGACTCTCCTAACACCACGTTGACCTGCTCGAGGCCAAGTTCTTGCGCAATAAATGAGGCGCGCAGCGAAAGGGCGGTGACTTCGTCCAAAGAACTGCGAATCAAGACTCGGGAATCGTCGTCCCATTTGAAGACTTGAGGGAGCATTTTTTTGCCCCAGAAGCCCATAATTTCGCCTTTACGATCACCTTGGGCAATCTCCATCTGACTCAACACACTGATGAATTGTTTTGGATTTCCACCTTCTTCGAGGAATTCCAGCGCACGCACCGCAAGTTCTCGTTTCCAAGTTGGAGCAATGATGATCGTAGCTGATGTTGCAGGTCCATCCAAATGCCGCTCAGCAACATCCTTGATTTTGCGAGCGGACTCGAGGAAACTGCGAGTGATGGTTTCTCCATCGAGTGCGGTTTGTTCTTCAGGGGTGATTGGTTCCAAAGGTGGCATTTCTGCACCGCTGATCAGGCCATCCAAACCGAGGGTTGCCCACCATTCTTCAGCCAAGTGCGGCGTTGAGATGGAGAGCATGTGGGCCCACTGCCGAAGTAAGTCATGAGCGAGGGATGGGTTATTTCCCCCTCTTCGAGTGTACCAGTTGACGTCTTTGACCAGTTCGTAATGAGAGAGTTCAACCGCACGTCGCAGGTCATAGACGTCCATTGCCGACTGGAATTCAGCCACCCGTTGCTTCAACCTGCCCTCAAACCAGACATCCATTGGCCCAGCCGATCCATCCCATGAAAGCAAACGCTCTGGCATCGAGTAAAGCTGCATCATGACCCGGTAATTGGCCTCAAGCGCTGTATCTGACCAATCCATGCCCGCGGTTGGATTGGCGGCGAAGAGAATAAACAAACGCACTGTATCTGCACCATAGCGCTCAATCATCTCTTCAGGAGAGACGGTGTTTCCAAGCGATTTGCTCATTTTTGCTGAGCGTTCGGTGAGTGGATCTTGGCACTGAGGGCATGGTGATCCAGCGTGATCAACAGAGAAGGTCAACCCACATGACTCACACCACGGTGCTTGTTTGTTGACCATGCCTTGACAAAGCAATTCATTGAATGGCTCGTCGATGGTGTGCAAGCCAAGGTCTCGAAGAGCCTTGGTCCAGAATCGTGCATAGATGAGGTGCATCTGTGCGTGTTCAATTCCACCGCAGTAAAAATCGACATTCATCCAATGATTCACAACCGCTTCTTCAAAGCACGCATCATCGTTGAGTGCATCCGTGTACCTCAGGAAGTACCACGATGAGTCGACGAAGGTGTCCATTGTGTCAGTTTCTCGACGCCCTGGCTTACCGCATTTTGGACAATCTGCTGCCAAAAACGATTCAGAAGTCTCCAGAGGATTACCTTGTCCAAACACCACATCTCGTGGTAATTCAACCGGTAAATCTTCTTCAGGAACAGGCACAGCGCCACAATCACCACAATGAATCACAGGGATTGGCGTGCCCCAGTAACGTTGACGAGAGACCAACCATGGGCGGATTTTCCAATTGATGGTCTGTGTGCCTGCGCCTTTGGCTTCAAGCGCCTTGACCACCGCAGCTTTCGCTTCATCGCCGTACAATCCGTCAAAGCCGTCCATTGGGCTGTTGACCATCCATCCGAGATCGACTTCCGCTTTTTTGAGTTCAGCCTCAGCATCTCCGCCATCGTTCATTGTCAAGACGCGTCGAATTGGAATATCATACGATTTGGCGAAATCAAAATCACGCTCGTCGTGACCCGGAACGGCCATAACTGCACCAGTACCATAACTTGCGATGACGAAATTACCAGCCCAAATTGGGATCTTTTCACCCGTGAGCGGATGAATTGCATTCGCACCAAGAGAAACCCCTCGCTTCTTATTCATGTTCTTGATTCGGTCAAATTCGCTCATTGCAGACACTTCATCGTAGAGGTCCTGCCATTCTGCTTCGTGTTGTGTACCTTTCACCAAAGATTCGGCGAGTGGGTGTTCAGGAGCGAGGGTGACAAAGGTGGCACCAAACAGAGTGTCTGGACGAGTGGTGAACACGGTCAAGGTGTCCTCGCGGCCTTCGATGTCAAAGGTAATTTCCGCACCTTCTGAACGACCGAGCCAATCCCGTTGCAGTGATTTGACATTTTCCGGGAAGGCAATCGTATCGAGACCGTCGACAAGTTCTTGCGCGTACTTTGGAATGTCAAGGAACCACTGGCTCATGCCCTTTTGGACGACTGGCCCACTGCAACGCCAACATCGACCAGCCTTTACTTGCTCATTGGCGAGGACTGTTTCGCATGAGGAACACCAGTTAACAGGCGCAAATTCCTGATAGGCAAGGCCCTTGTCAAGGAATTTGGTGAAAAACCATTGATTCCATTTGTAGTACTTTGGATCATGGCTTTTCACTTGCCTTCGCCAGTCATATGAGAATCCCATACGCTTGATCTGTTGAGTGATGGAAGCCATGTTCCGTTCTGTGATTTCATGGGGGTGGGCGTTTTCTTTGATGGCTGCGTTCTCAGCAGGCATCCCAAACGAATCAAAACCCATTGGATAGAGCACATCAAAGCCCATCATGCGTTTGTATCGAGCTACTGCATCACCAATCGAATAATTTCGAACATGGCCCATGTGCATTTTTCCACTCGGATAGGGGTACATCTCGAGGCAGTAAAATTTCGGACGATTGTCGCGAATGTCTTGTTCAAACAAACGGGCCTCGTTCCATTTCTTCTGCCAGATCAATTCAGAATCAGGAGTAAAAATCATGCTCATTGACTCACCCTTACCCTTCCGGACGACCCTTCCACTGGCGCACTCGTCTTCAATGCCACTCTTCATGAGGCCCCTCAAACTGCGCTATGGCATGGCGAAGCGAATCACCGTAAAGGTTCCAGTTCGAATCGATTTGGCCGGAGGTTGGACGGATGTGCCCGCTTATTGCAATGGGCAAACGGGTGAGGTGGTCAACATCGCAATCGATCGATACGTCACTGCGTCATGTGAAATTGATGATCAACGCCGTGTGCAGGTGAGGTATGAAACTGAGATGCCCACAGGTTGTGGCCTTGGCACATCTGGAGCGATGAATGTGGCGCTTGTGGCTGCGATCAGTCCTTCGGATGAACACCCGTCTGTCATTGCTGAAAAGGCGTTTCAATTCGAAGCAGTTCTGGGCAACACTGGTGGGCGCCAGGACCAATGGGCAAGTGCTTTTGGAGGGATTCAACATTTACGTTTTGAGCATGATTCAGTCCACAGGACTGGTTTGAACCCGTCAGCAGAGTTTTGCGCGTGGATACAGCATCACCTCCTTTTGTTTGACACTGGCCTACCGCATGTCTCTGGAGATTTACACAAATCTGTGTGGAAGCGGTTCGAAGAAGGTGATGAAGAGATCTCAAGCGGGCTGGAAGTCTTACGATTGGCTGCCCAATCGATGCACAAGGCTGTTGTGGAGGAAGATAAAACGGCATTCACAGAGGCAATGCGTATGGTGATGAAGGGCGTCGATGTGCTCAACCCAGGATTGCATGATCCATTTCGAGGTGTTTTGGATTCATTAGAAAACAGTGGCGAACTCACTGCTTGGAAGGCAATGGGTGCGGGCGGTGGAGGTGTAGTTGGCTTATTGAGAAGCAACAATTCGTCTCCAGAATCAATCATTCAACATCTTGAAGACACCGGTTGGAAGCATCTTCCGTGGACCATTGATGTGTCTGGAATGACGCGAGATGTGTTCAATCACGAATGAAATCGTCATTGGATTCCAACAAGAAAATGGCTTCCCTGGTCAATTTGTAGCGGTTCTTAATGCCCATCTTGCGCTTCTCAACAAGGCCGAATTTTTGCAAGGTACGAAGATGATGTGAAACAAGTTGCTGACTCTTTTCCAACCGCTTCGCCAGTTCCGCTTGAGTTGGGAATTCACCCATTGGACCATCGGCATCCAAGAGCGAGAGGATCTTTCCTTGCAAACTGTTCGGGTCTGGAGAGAGAGGTGGAACTGGGAGTTCTTCATCACTCATGCCAGGATTCATCGTGTTCGTGAGAGGGTAATAACGAACCAAACGCCCGTCCTTACGGCGCCATATAGCTTCCTCGGACTCAAGAATTCGCAAGTGGTGGGTGATTTGGCCATTGCTCATATCGAGGGCAGCCATCAGTGCTCGGAAGTGACAACCAGGGTTGGCTGTCAAGTACCCCATGAGGCGTCCACGCTGGTACCTGCCATCTGTGGTTTCATGGGTTCGACCAACCATGCCAAGGAACCAGAGGCCAGCGGCGGTGGAAGGGATTCGCAATGATTCATTACCGAGGACCAAGGAAACGAGTAAAGAGAGCAAAGATGTTGTTGTAACAACGACAATCAACGTCGTAGCAAGTGGGGCTTCTGATTCTTCAGAAAGCACCAATGTTGGACCGTCTGATTGTTCTTCAGCAACCAGTTCCACCGTAGGCCCAGATTCGGTCTCTATGGTGAGCAACTCAATCGAGGGGGCTTGGAATTTTGAACACTGTGGAGATGAGGTCGCGCTGATCGATTGATACGTACCTGACCATCCCTGCTGAGGTGCCCAAGAACCGAGAGCAGCCAGTGAGAGGAGCAGTTGACCATCTTGTGGGCTATCAAGAATCCAACATGTACCTTCTTCAGTGAGTATACCAGACCATGTTCCGCTGACCAAGCGAGACTCTTCTTGCTCTGGTTCTTCTTCAATGACCATCGATTGTGCTTCAACCGTTTCAACGATTGGCCATTCGAAAGCAAATCCGGCGGATGTCGTAGGGTTGGCTTCCAAGGTGACAATCATTTGGTACATCCCATCAGGGAGGGGTGCGTTGTTGAAATCGATCATGCTGACTTCACCGACCTCGAGAACGAGGGTGTTTTCAGGGCTGTAAGGCAAGTTGAGATGCCGACCGTCGTGCTCGTTGCACAGTGATGCTTGGCGGTGTACTTCCTCTGAAAGTTCAAGATCGATAATTGAGACTGTGACTGAACATGGACCAATCCATCTCAAATCCACTTGGCTTACTTGTGGCACAACGGTAATGCTGAGATCAAAGCCATTGTCAATACCAGAAAGGGAGGTTGACATGTCAAGTGGCAAAGATTCGGCACAATTTGTCGCTGTGAGCCGCTCGTAATCGATGGTTTCCGAGTGTGAGAGATGGAGTTGTGGCACCTCGACAATAGCCGTATAGTAGCCGGAGGAGATTTGACAACCAAGCAGATCAGTGAAGGTCCAATCCGGAAGGCTGAACAGAACTTCTTCGGCCGGGTCAAGAATGTAATCCATGTTGATAGCGTTGCATGTTTTCAGCGAACGGCTGTCGAAAACAACACTGCCTTGATCGTCGACAATCCAAAGTTCTGCTCTGCAGGTATCGGTAAATCGAATTGATTGTTGAGCATCTCCCGCATTGAGCATGGTCATCGAAGTCGACATGACTTCACCGTCGCCGAATAATCCGTCATCAAGGCCGCTGAGACCGACTTGAAGCTGGTCTTGATAGATGGAGGTGAAGGCTTCTGCAGGTGGCGCAACATCGAGATCCATTGATGCAGAAAGAGCGTTGCCGGGCAGTGCCACAGAGATGGTGTTCAAGCCACCTTCAAGCGATCCAGATGGCAAAAGACGTTGTTCCAACAGAACTTCTTCAAAGGCTTCAATCTGGGTAAAAGAGGGAAGGCAGTTTGAGGAGAGGTCCGTTGCCCCATTGATGCTGAACTGCAACATACATCCACCAAGGTCTGGAAGTTGAATCGCAGAGGAAGTTGGATTGTACATCGTGACGGTGAGGACCATCTCTTCGCTTGAGACAAGAGGTCCTAAACGGCTGGTTGTGTCGATGGAAAGAAGCAGTTCCGAAGGAACGATGACATCGGTTTGGACATGGACATCATGGCTTGAGAAAAGGCCTGTCGCTGTGTGAAGCACGCGTGCTGTGTACCACCCCGGGAGGACATATGCACCGTCCTGAGTGGTGAGGTCCCATTGCACTTCGGGGAAACTCTTGACTTCGTTCGAAGCGATGTCAACCATTTGAGATTGACCACGACAAAGGTCGCGGTCATCAACAATGAATTCGCCCATTGAATCAGTCACTTGGAGGACTGCGTCACAGGAAGGGTCGTTTTCAAACGTGGTTGAAGCTCCAGTATTGCTCAGGGTTGGCTGAATCAGGACCACATCACCAGTGGCATAATACCCCTCGATTTCAGAAGTGTTGAGTTCTGAATCAAAGCTGAGATCGGCCACGTCTGCTTGGGCCAAAATGGGCATTGTTGACAGCATCAACAAGGCCACGAGAACCCCTGCACTGACACGCATACGCCCCGCCATGTGCAGAGAGAGGTTCTCATTACTTGAAAGACCAGCGGTCCATACGATGTGTAAGGGCGGGCCATACATGCAGCCAACAGAACTCATTGCAAACGACAAAATCATCGTACTGCAAGCCCAATTGGGTGAGTGGGACAACCTCAACCACCTGATTGTATGTACCAAAACCAATCAAGCAGTCATCGTCGATCCTTTTGATGGAGATTATTGGCTTGCCATATGTGAAAAACGTGGATGGACAATGAATCAAATCTGGCTGACACACAGTCATTGGGACCACTCGAAAGGCGTCGAGGTTTTGAAGCGGGCGTTAGGTGATTCTGTGCGCGTCCAATGCCATGCGTTTGAACGGCAGCGTGGATGGGAGGGGGAAGTCGATGAAGAATGGGTACATGAAGCAAATTCACACGTGAATCTCAGCTGTGGAGAGTTGCGATTTGAAGCCCATTGTACACCAGGGCATACACCAGGACATACCACCTTTGTTGGCGAAGGTGTGGTCATTTCAGGTGATTGTTTATTCCTCGGACGATGTGGACGAACGGACCTGTTCGGAGGCGATCCTGTGGTGCAGCGCGCAACATTGCACTATCTACGTGAACGCATGCAAGATTTACCAGACGACACCCTAGTTCTTCCAGGGCATCAATATCAACTCGAAGACGGCCAAACGCCGACAACGATGAAGATCAGCAAGGTGTTACAAACGAACGAAGCCCTGCTCGCTCTTGACGATGATCAAGCATGGGCAGCGTTACCTTTCCTTGCTTTTGACGACTCGATGGCTGAACGAGCGAGGCGTCAGCGAGCTCAACAATGACCTTTCAATCAAAGTTGATCAAGATCAAGCATGGTTGGAATCGCTGCTTGGGTCGCAGCTTCCTGTGCCATCTCATGTTGCTTCCACTGCGGGACCGCTGCTGGTTCGACCCAGCCAAGGGCTCGTGCTTCATCGAGTTGACCTGCTGCCACATAGTGTTCAATCCATGCTTCTC
>CBFIIS010000012.1:0-36935 GCA_965662715.1 Candidatus Poseidoniaceae archaeon
GCTCTTCTTAGGAGGGCCACCGGACTTGCTTGGGCCTGGAGGGCCACGGGACTTGCTTGGACCTGGGGGACCGCCGCTCTTCTTTGGAGGACCACCGGATTTGCTTGGACCCGGAGGGCCACCGCTCTTCTTTGGAGGGCCGCCCGAACGACCAGGACCTGGAGGGCCTGAGCGTTGTGGCGGGGTTTGAACTTCTTCTTCCTCTTCCTCTTCGAAAATTGCGCCACAATGAGGGCATTCATTGTCACTTTCCTTCACGAGACCATCGCAGATTTCACATGCGAACATTTCTTCATCATCATCTTGATTTTCCTCCCCAAGATTTTCGACTTCCCCGTCTTTCGAACGGAAAAGAGTCAACACTGGTACGAGATCAAATCCTTTGAGAGCCATTTCGGTTTGTATAGCGTGTTCAAAGGCTTGCTTCAGATCATCGGGAGTGTCGAGCACACGACCATCATCAACATAGGTCACATTAATTTTCAATTCTTCGCCATCAGCTTTGGCTTGTGGCGTTTCAACGGCAACACCACGCTTTCGTGCGACTCGACGAACAGCGACTTCACACATTCTACGAAGCAGTGCTTCATCAGGCGCATTTGCAGAAGGTTGACCTAAAGCTCCCGCCATAATTTCCTTTGCAACATTCGTCTCGCCACCTCTTAGATGGGATGGGAGTTCTGCTCCAAGCGAAGCAAGAACATTGCCGGCGGGGGTTTGATTCATGTTGAGCCATTGGCTTCTACGCTCATCTTTCATAGCACGTTCTGCTTCTGCAAGACGATTGACCATCGCATCGGTCGGCGAAGCAGATGGATTGTTGGCAACCATCGTTCCGCCTGGATTGAATCCTGTCACGTTTGCAGGATTCTTTTGTGGCAGTGCGCCGCTCGAGAGAGAAGGTCCTCTGAGGGATTGCGGAAGATCAGAATGAGCACCACCTACAACGTTGGTTGGTTGCTGGTTGGCTTGTGGGATTTGACCGCCTTGATTCGGTGTCATACCTTGTTGAGGTGGAAATTGACCCATTTGGTTCGGTGGCATGCCCTGTTGAGGAGGCAAACCTTGGGGAGGAAACTGTCCCATTTGGTGAGGGGGCATTCCTTGTTGAGGTGGGAATTGCCCCTGAGGGATGTTTTGTTGTTGTTGCACACCCATGGCAATTTGTTGGAGGACTTCTGGTGGCAGACCACCGACTTGCCCTTGGCCTGCGTCCCTTTGTTGACGAATTGCTTCACCGGAAACGACACCGAAGTTTCGACCACCAGTGACCTCTTGGCCACCAAGGCCAACTGCTCCTGTGTTCGCAAAACTCCCGGCACGTGAAACCTCTTGACGAGCACCGCATTCAGGACAGAAAATACTGTCATTTGGAATTTCTTCCATGCACGAGCCGCACTGCATACTCCACTCCCCCAAGGCTGGGCTGGCTTGACTTGAAATAAAGTCTTGGTTGCATATCCCGTCAATACAGCCCCCATTGACCTGAGCATGCATCTCCGCACATGCGATTGACTCTTCATGACTTGAAACAAAGAGCAGACAACTTGCTGACCTACCATCCCACAGGGTCAAGAACAGAAACCGATTCCCTTGGCTTGGAGGGGCATCAATGGCTGTGTTGATCAATGCTAAAATTGACGCCTTGCTTGAATCAACTTCCCGTTCTTTTTATCCAACGCTGAAGTATCTTCCAAAGAAGATTCGTGGCCAAATAGGCCTTCTTTACCTTCTTGCTAGAGTAGCAGACACCATCGCTGATTCAAAACATGGCGATACCGATGTGCTGCTTAAATTATTGAGATCATACAATGATGTCGCTCAAGGACGATCTGAGAATTTACCAAATTTTTCAGACATTGCGGAACTACAGACCAATGCAAGTGAAGCCGAATTGCTAAGGAATGTTGAAGATGTTGTCGAGGGACTGGGGGTCTATTCTCGTGAGGACCAAGAACGGATGCTTGAGTGTCTTGATGTCATTGTCGGAGGTCAAATCCTTGATCTTGAGCGATTTGGTCCTGCAAAGGAAGGTGGCAAAATTTCTGCACTTACAAACGATGAACAATTGGATGATTACACCTACAGGGTTGCTGGTTGCGTCGGCGTATTTTGGACCAAGATGTCGCTGGCCCATTTGATGTCGCTTAGCCCAGAAAAGGAGAAGGAATTCTTTGAGAAAGGAATACGTTTTGGTAAAGCTCTGCAAATGATTAACATTCTTCGTGATATTCCCGAGGACTTACGATTTGGTCGTTGCTACATCCCAAGCGATGCATTGGCCCGATATGATTTGACACCAAATGACCTACTCGACGATGGAAATATCGATAAGTTTAGACCACTGTACAATGAATACCTCGACCTTGCGAACGGTCATTTCGATGCTGCAGTCGAATACATTCGAATGCTTCCTGAAGGTCAATTCCGCCTCAAAGCCTCATGCATGCTTCCCGTCCTGATCGGCCAACGAACAGTGACATTGCTTCGAACTGGAAACATATTGAACTCTGATGAACGAATCAAAGTCACCCGCGACGAGATCAAGGTATATGCGAGGAAATTGTTGCGTGCATTGCTCATCCCGGGTGGCGTCAAACGATTGCTGGAAAAAAATAAAGATGTCCCAATCTAAGTCAAGAATTTATCTCTTCTTGACACAAAGTGCCATACATCGAACCTTGGTTCCATCAAAATAAATCATCTTCAATTAACATAGTAAGATAATACTTACTGAAAAGCCATGGTGCATCAGAGATTGAAATTGATCGACTTGAGCACACGCTCTTCGTTCAAAAAAAATGGTGCAAACTTCCGCAGGTCTCAAAAAGGGGAAGTGCCGAGCGTCATATGGTCAACATGCTCGAACGCCGGAAACCCCTCGATTTGTTATTCCCACTCAAGGGGAATGCCGCAAGTCGCAAGGAAGGCGATGAGAAAGAGACCATATCTGCTCTCGATCGAGTTCGTGCAGGTGTCATGCTCGCACGAGATGCGGTCAAAGCAGTCAGTGTGACGGCAATGGAGGCCCTTAGAGAAGGTGCTACCTTCATCGGAATTGTTGGTGAAAAAAACGAGTTGGTCGATCCTTTTGAGCACCTCGACGCTCCAATTTGGTCAGATCGACCCCCACAAGAATTGATGAAGCTGGCCTTCCGCTACTGTGAGGAGTTGACCATGAGAGAGGCTGGAAATTTCTATCATTCATTCAAATATCTTCCAGACGAACAACGAAATGCCATGTGCGCAGTCTATGCGTTCTGTCGTAGAGCAGACGACATTGCTGATGGTGATTGGGCCGATAGATTCCCTGGAAGCCAAGGCGAAATGGACCCAGAAGCAGTCGCTTACCGTGAGCAATTAGAAAGCCTTCAGGAGCAAGGAACAATTCTTGACGAAGAAGCATACCTCAACAAGATCACTCAACTCTTCTTCTTCCGAAAAAAGCTCTCCACATGCTACTCTGATGTCTATTCCACAGACCCTGTCTTCCTCGCACTGAAGGAGACTGTCGACCGTTATTCAATCAGCAGAGAGGTCTTTGACGATCTCATTTCAGGAATGGAAGATGACCTTTACAACAACAGATACCGTAGTTTTGATGAATTGTATGTCTATTGCTATAGAGTCGCATCTGTAGTTGGTTTAATGTGCATCGAAATCTACGGATACGAAGATCCACGAGCCAAAAAATTCGCAGAATCATGGGGGATTTTCATGCAACTTACCAACGTCTTGCGAGATGTCGGCGAGGATATCCAACGGGACCGAGTCTACCTACCAATGGATGAACTCGAAGCGAACGGTATCACTGAACCAGAGCTTGGTGAACAAGTTGTTCTCAATAAGCAATGGGAACCCTACTGCAGAGATTATGCACGACGTGCTCGAACCTACCTCGCTGAAGCACGACAACTCCTACCTCTTCTCCCTCGCAGGACACGCTACTCTCCTGCAGCAATGATTGCTTTTTATGATAAAATTCTGCGCCAGATCGAAAAAGAACAAGGCGACGTCTTCACCAAACGAGTCAAACTCAACAAGGTCCAGAAGATTAGCCTTGCAGCAGCCGTGTACATGAGGCACAGGCTGCTTCCTGCCTTCCTCGACCCAGTATGGGCTGGCTTGGCACGGATTGGCTTATTGCCTGCTGTTTGAGTTGACCGCTCCAGCATGAGATTTTACTTGCTTGAAAGGCACAGCAGTTACACATTACTCAATGATGTACCTTATTATTGAACAGTGCTCAGCCCGCAACATGGCAAGCAAGGGCACGGCCGATGAAACCCCGCTCAAAAGCATGGATGAAATCAAATGGTTTCATTCAATTCCCCTTAATGATGGGACGGTAACACCAGGGCTCGATGCATCGATGGCAAAACTCGAGCAAATCTGCCTGCCAAAAGATTTGAGCGGAAAAACTGTGCTCGATATTGGTGCGTGGGACGGTTTCTTCTCTTTTCAAGCCGAGCGACACGGAGCAAAGAGGGTGCTCGCTACCGATCACTTCTGTTGGAGTGGGCCTGGCTGGGGTACAAAAGACGGCTTTAATTTCGTCCACAACGCTTTGGATTCCAAGGTTGAATCTTTGGACATCGACGCAATGGACGTTTCTCCTGACAGTGTTGGGAAGTTCGATGTCGTCATGTTTCTTGGCGTTCTTTACCACCTTCAAGACCCAATGGCAGGGCTACGCATTGCCGCCAGCGTGTGCAAGGACCTCTTGATCATCGAAACTGTAGTCGATGACCTTCATCGAAGGAAACCCTCCATGGTGTATTACCCTGGTGATTCGCTCAACGAAGATGATACAAATTATTGGGCACCCAATGTTGCTGCAATGAAAGGGATGTTGAAGGATCTTGGGTTTACCAAGGTCGAGGTTGTGTATCCAGTTCGCCCGTGGATTCGGTATGCGTTCCCAGTCCGCTTTGCAGCATCCGTCAAAGCCATGCTGACAGGTCGAGGACCATTCAGTCAAACCATCAATCAAGGCCGCATGTCCTTCCATGCTCGCCGCTGAACCTGTTTGTTCAATCAAACAGTTCGAGTGAACGCTTGGATCCCGGTGATGTATCGACCAAGAATGAGATTGTGAATGTCGTGTGTTCCCTCGTATGTCTTGACTGATTCAAGGTTGGCCATGTGTCGCATGACAGGGTATTCGTCGAGAACACCGTTGGCGCCATGAATGTCTCGGGAGACGCGGGCGATTTCAAGCGCTATATCGACGTTGTTCATCTTGGCAAGTGAAATTTGTTCATTGAACCATGTACCATCGTCTTTCTTTCGTCCTAAGTGATATGCCAAGAGTTGTCCTTTGGTGATTTCTCGAAGCATCCAAGCCAATTTGTTTTGAACCAATTGATAGGAAGCAATTGGGTGGTCAAATTGAATTCGAGACAGAGCGTAGGTTTTGGCGCTGTGGAAACAAGCCATTGCGGCACCCAGAGCGCCCCATGAAATTCCGAACCTAGCATTGTTCAAGCATGAGAATGGTCCACGTAGACCCTTCACGCCAGGCAATATACGGTCCTTCGGAATCTTACAATCTTGGAAGACAAGTTCGCTGGTGACCGAGGCTTTCAGGGAATGCTTTCCTTTCATTTCAGGTGCACTAAATCCTTCATCGTCTTTCTCGACGATAAATCCTCGAATGACGCCATCAAGCTTTGCCCAAACGACCGCCACATCTGCGATTGTTCCGTTTGTAATCCACATTTTAGCACCATTGAGCAGGTAATGGTCACCCATATCTTCGGCTTTGGTGATCATATCACCCGGGTTCGATCCATAATCTGGTTCGGTGAGGCCAAAGCATCCAATCCATTCCCCGGAGGTCATCTTTGGAAGGTAGTGGTTCTTCTGCTCCTCGCTTCCAAAATCCCATATGGGATACATTGCTAAAGATCCTTGAACCGAAGCAAACGAGCGAAGCCCCGAGTCGCCTCGTTCGAGTTCTTGACAAATTAAACCATAAGCGACATACGACAAGCCCGGGCAGCCATAGCCTTTGAGTGGTGCACCAAGGACACCCATTTCACCCAGTGCAACACGCCATTCGTCGAGGAAAACACCCTCTGCACAGGCATGCTCAATCTTTGGCAGAACTTCCTCATCAACCCAATCACGCACCATGTCGCGAATCATGATTTCTTCTTCTGTCAATAGACTTTCAATGTCGTAAAAATCGACGCCTTCGTATGGTTCCATGGGACCCCTCAGTACCTCGTGGACAGAGGCGCTTCAAGAACCTAACCATAGAGGGCTGCGGTAGATGCTGTTCAGGATTTTGAACGTGCGCGTAAATTTGCATACCATCGTTGAAGTGTTGAACTGTTCATGTAAATTAATCCAAGAATCGTTCCCGGCACTGCAACAACCACTGCGCTGAGGACGGCAACAGTCATGATGCTGTTATCCACCTCAACTGCTTGCTCTGGAACGAACGAAACGATGTTGCCAAAACTGGTGATGATGAAGCCTTCACGATGTTCGTTTTCCCAAACCACGGAAATCGATCGTCCTGCGATGACTGGATCCCATTCTGTTGCATCTTCCGCTACGATTTGGGCATAGGCCTCAGAAATAATCGGTTGTTGCCTGACTGTCGCGAAGGGGGCCATTTGGATTAGTGTCGTGCCGTCATGGCCTCGTGATACAGCTGTGAAATCACCTGAAAGAGTTCCAAATTGCATCAAATTTTCTGTCGTTGATTTGCTGGGTTCAATGAGATCCAATCGAATAGCTTGGGTCTTGAGACCACTGGCGAACCCAACACATTCATTCAATGTCGGATCTGCACAATCCACACCAATCCAGGTTTCAGTGCTGGTGCCGGCCAAAAAAGTCACTTCATGGGTTTGGCCAATGACAGCAAGCCCGTTGCTCAATGTTGCAACGATGCAAATTTGTTCTTGACGGTGACAAGTGATGTCGGTAACCGCAGAATTAAGCGTTCCTTCAAGTTCGATGAGCCCTGTACCTTCTGAAAATTTCCAAACGCTACCATCAACCGCACCAAAGTAGGCGTAATCACCGGACGGACGCCATTCAACAGCTGTAAGATTCAATCCAAAGACGGCTCCGGAACCATTCACGGGCCCAATGCTGTAATCTGCGGCAACATACCGCATGGCCATGCCAAAGTCGCCCGCCATCAACGCGGTTTTACCACCAGGGTGCCAAGCCACATCTTGGAAGGATTGAGAACGACCAGAATTAAGTTCAACATCGCCGCTTCGGTCGCCAGCATTATTTGCAGACAAGAGACGTGCATAGCCATCTTCACCTGCGATCAAAACATGAAGTCCATTGGGTGACACAGCGCCAGTGTTGATGCCAAGATCATTGTCAGAAAGGGTATCTTCGAGTTTGAGTTGGATCAACGATTCTGGTTGCGATTGCGCGCTTGGCGCCATCATAAGAAGCATCATTGTCAACGCAAGCATTGCCTTCCGCATACCCCTGCCAGCAAGCATGAGAAGAAAAACCCCACAGAAGAAAAGAACCACAACTTCAACGGCGGTGTATCTTCTCTTTCTATGGTGAGCCTTATGTTCAAGAGCGGTTTGGAGGGAACATGGAGCGGTTTGCAGTCAAGCGCGGTTTAGAGAAAAAGATGGGCGGTAATGCTGGTTTAGCCAAATTAGCAGCCCAGTACTTTGACAACCTCCAAGTGAACAGTGAAGGCGTCTTCACCGGCGAATACGGGATTATGACTCGCATCAGCGGCGAATTCGATGCTGATGGAAAACTCGCCCTCGATGTTCAACAACTCAAAGGTTCAGACCTTTCTTCATTCCTTGGTGCCGATGGAGGCAGGGAAAAAGCAATGGAATCACGCCGACGCTACTCTTCCTTCCTCGATGAAGCAACTGGCTACACGCCAAAACAGAGAGGAGACAAGGCAAAGGAAGAAGCGAAGAAGTTCTCCAAAGCCAAATCTGCAATTAAAATGGCATTGAAGACCATCGAAATGAGTTCAAGTTTGAGCGATGAGACCATTGCAAAGGCACATGAAATGATCGCAGAATTAGAATCGATGATTGAATCTGGAACTGCACCATCTGAAGGTAAGGTCAAGAAACTCAACGACCTACTTTGAACACGACTTGGAGGCATTGGCATGGACATCGAAGCCATCCTTGAAGCCCACCGAGAACAATGCCCTCGCATTGATGAACTGAACGATCAACAAAAGTCAAGGCTAGCGTTGATGGTCGGAAGCGTTGACGAGACCGTTGGCATCAACCACTTGGTCGATTGTTTAGCGGATGGAACAAGCATTGGCGGGGATGGAACGATTCGCTGCTATGTTGGATTTGAACCATCTGGCAAGGCCCATATTGGCTGGAAGGTGCTCTCGCTTCAATTGCGAAGAATGTTGGACGCTGATGCAAATGTGTTGGTTTTCCTTGCTGATTGGCACGCATGGGTGAACGACAAATTCAACGGCGTTATGGAAGACATACAAACCACCGCGACATACATGGAAGAGACATTTCGTGCCCTTCTTGGCTACCCTGAGGAAGGTGACGGGCCCGGCCAATTGAGGTTCTTGTGGGCTTCAACCCTCATGGACAGCGGGGACTATTGGGCACGCGTTTTACGGTGTTCGAAAGGTGCAACGTTGGCCATGGTTCGAAAAACATTCACCATTATGGGACGTGATGAAGCATCCTCAGATCACGACCTGTCCAAATTCTATTATCCTGCAATGCAAGCCAGCGACATTTTTGAACTCAAGATTGATGTCGCTCTCGGCGGAATGGACCAGCGCAAAGCCCACATGTTCATGCGAGATGTTGCTACGAAATATGGCTGGAAAAAAGCAACCTGCATACACACTCCAATCATTTCATCACTCAAAGCAACTGGTACACGGATGGAAAGTTTCGACCATAAGATGAGCAAGTCAGACCCATCTGGTGCAATTCTGCTCCATGATGCTGAAAATATCCTGCGAAACAAGATGAAAAAGCACGCCTACCTCAATCCAGAGGATGAGCATTCTCCAGTCTACGAACTCGCAGAACATGTGGTTCTTCCTGAATGGGGAGAAATTGTCGTAACTCCAAATCCAAAGTTTGGTGAACCCTCAACCTGGACGAATTTAGAAGCATTCAAGAGTGCGGTAAGCGATGGTACGCTCCATCCATTGGATGCCAAACTCGGTGTTGCCGCAGGCATCAGCCGAGGACTTGAAACCGTAGCTCAACACTTTGAAGCCCATCCACAAACACTGGATGCTGTGACAAAATTGCGTAAGTGATTCACTCTTCGTGAAGAGAAAATCCTTCCTCGACGCTGTGGATATCCAAACGCAAGATTCGCCGTGTGTCGCGAATGTAGTCTCTTGATGGCAGGTGGTCAACCCCAATCATCGCATTCACAGTGATGCAATCGCCTGGTGAAAATTGATCTACATATTCATCGGTGAGGACAGCGGTTATGGTTGGGACATCATCGGGCAATTGTTCATCCTTCAAGCATGTCGGATCGAATAATTCGACGTACTGGATGTCCTCATAGTAATTCGTTTCAAGGTCCATACGGATATCAAATGGGTCGGGTAAATCCTCTTTTTTTGCACCCTCTTGTCGTTTCTTGATGCCGTTTCGTAGACACATACCGCAGTATTCGACTTCTTTTCGAGGGCGAGCAAGTCGTTCAGCGACGGTCCATTGATGACCACAAACATTGCAAATATATGCAGAACGTTTCAGCCACCCCATGGCTCGACTCGTGCTGTGAACAACAGCATCAAAGCGTAGAAAACGAGTTCTGTCACGCATTCGCAAATCGATGAGATGATACCTGTTCAATTCTGAAATACCTACGATTCGAATCACGGGCCGAGGCTTAATGTTGTGGTTTCGAAATTGCTCTTCGATGACGATTTGTCCCGATTGGAGGCATTTCTCCATGTCGCTTAGGAAGGATTGTCCGAGTCCCTTGTGTGCCTCGAGGTCAGACCATTTGATCTCAAAACCCCAAACCGCTTCTTCACTCCCTTCCAAAGCCGCAAAGTCTGCTTTGCTGTTTTTTTGAAAGAATGTTCGCCATGCTGCGAGGAGTTGTTTTTCTTTTGGGGTGGGTTCTGTTCCGACTTTCTTCGACATGGAAGTTGAGCCCTATTGCGACGGCTTTCAAAGGTTTCGTCCAATCCAGGAAATTCACTCAAATCGAGTAACAAAACCAAGGCTAAGGTTCATGAGTCTCATTCATCTCGAAGAATTTGTCCCCTCAAAGAGGAGGAGCGTGTGCCCCATGACCAAGATCGTCGTTCTCGTTAAACAAGTCCCAGACACCAACGCTAAAATTGTCGTTTCCGGCGACAGAGTTGACCTTTCTGCAGTAAAGAAGGTCATGAGCCCATACGATGAATTCGCAGTTGAAACGGCGCTAAAACACAGAGAAGCAGCTGGCGGTGAAGTGACTGCACTTACCCTCGGCGGAGCAGGTGCAGACAAAGTTCTGAAGGATGCCAAAGCAATCGGCGTCGACCACATCGTTCGAATCGACAGCGAGGGTGAACATGATTCAAATGCACTTCAATCCGCTCTTGCCACCGTGTTGACGGAAATGGGAGCCGAAGTGGTCTATTGCGGCAAATCTGCCGCTGACACAGGTGCAGGATCGACTGGACCCGGCATTGCCGAGAGAATGAATTGGGCATCTGTTTCGAACATCACATCAATCACATTTGACGGCGGCATCAGTGTCGTGGCACCAAGCGAAGGCGGCAACGCAAGAATGACTGTACCACTTCCAGCAGTGATTTCCTGCGATAAGGGGGACATGAAGGTCCGAAAGCCAAACGTGAAGGGTATCATGCAGGCGAAAAAGGCAAAGGTCGAGATCAAAAATGTCGACATCCAAGCCTCGAATGTATCAGTTGTTGCTCACAGCATGCCACCTGCAAAGCCAGCTGGCAAATCCTACGAAGGTGGCGCAGCCGCCGCAGAAGTCGCACGATTGCTCAGAGATGAGGCAAACGTAATTTGAGGTGACCACCATGACAGAAACAATTGTAATTGCTGAAATCGCAAAAGGAACCATTCACGCTACAACCTCCGAACTTGTCACAGCAGCATCCGCAATGGGAAGCGCACCGATTGTGATCGTACCCTGCACCGATGCTTCAATCGCTGACGCTGCTGCATCCATTCAGGGAGCAAGTCGAGTCATCGCTGCAAAGTCGGAAGCCTTCACCAACTACGACGCTGCCGGGTGGGCATCCGCTCTTGATGCCATTGCCCCTGCTGGAACAATTCTTACCGCAGCCACCCCCCAATCAAAAGACTTAGCCGCTCGCCTTGCCGCTCGAAGAAATCTTTCGGTCGTTCAGGATGTCATTGCCATCGATGGAAACCAACTGACATCACCAGTGTATTCCGGTAAAGCAATGCAAACCGTTGCGCTCTCAGGACCAGCAGTGGTGAGCGTTCGAGCCAATGTGTTCGATGCAGCGCCAAGTGGTGGTTCAAACGAAATCTCTGTTGTCGATACAACTGGTAATGTGGCAACTGCTGTTCAGGAGTTCATGGCTCGAGCATCCCAGCGTCTCGATGTTGCTGAAGCAAACATCATCATTTCCGGTGGCCGAGGAATGGGATCGCCTGACAACTTCGTTCACCTTGAAGCGATTGCAGATACCATCGGCGCGGCCGTGGGTGCATCACGCGCAGCCGTCGATACTTGGGAAGCCATACCACACTCCATGCAAGTTGGACAGACGGGGAAAACCGTCAATCCAAATCTCTACATCGCCGTTGGCATCTCTGGTGCGATTCAGCACCTTGCAGGAATGCGATCTTCGAAGTACATTGTTGCCATCAACAAAGACGCTGACGCTCCAATCTTCCAACATGCAGATTATGGCATTGTAGGCACCTGGGAAGAAGCACTCCCTGTGCTTCAATCCACACTTTCTGACATGATGGCATAATCAGGCATACTTGCCTCGACCGTACATTCCGCCAGGACCAGCTCCTTCACCTACAAAGGGGTTCGTCGCTCGTTCATGCCCAATCGTCGTCAGTGGCCCGTGGCCAGGATAGACAATCGTGTCTGCCTCAAGAGGCCATAATTGTGTGTGAATGGAAGAGGCAAGCAAGTCAAAGTCACCGCCGGTATCAGGTAGATCCGTTCGGCCAACTGAACCTGCAAACAAGGTGTCACCTACAAACAAGTGATTCGGCCCGTCTTCAACAAGGAGGTTCAAACAACAGCCTCCCAAGGTGTGACCAGGGGTGTGAAGAATGGAAAATGGAAGGGTTCCAAACTGCATAGTTGTGAGTGGAACAAGTGGCTCGTCTGCAACTGCAGGCGTCGGCGCATCGAAGCCCCATCGGCGTGCAGAGGACTGGGCAAGCGTCTGAAGATAGGTGTCATCATCGTGTAAGTACCACTTTACAGGATAGTGGAGAAGTAAATCTGGGATATGGCCGCTGTGATCAAAATGGGCATGTGTATTGACCAATGCCACTACATTCCGGGGTGGAATGCCCTCCAGTTTGGCCTCCTCTGAAGTTGTAGGTCCGTTGGACCAATCAGGCCCTCTGCCGTCAAATCGGTCAATCCAATTCACCAGTCGTTGTGGTTCGCTCCCTCCATCGATGATCACGGTATCACCGGTTTCACGGTCAGTCACGACCGAACACCGCATTTGTAGAGCGCCAACAAAAAAACATTCAACCCAAGGATTGGTGATGGCCATGTTCATTCTATGTTCAACTCCTTCATCATCCTAAGCCTTGTTCAATGTCAACTGAATGGAATCACTTGACCATTGCCCTTCGCTGTCACAAATGCGTAATTCGAACCTGTGAACCCCGGCATCAAGTCGCACTTTGACCTGTGGCTTGGATGAGATTTCCTTGCCTGTGGAGTCAACCCAAGACCACATGACAATTCTATTTTGGACATCTTCGGAACCTAATCCATCCAACACAACGACTGCCGTACCGTCTTCCTCACAAGTAATGGTTCGATCGTCCCCTGCCTTGGGCACCGGTGAAATTGGAGCGCTGATGGTTTCATTGAGGGCATCAAACAAATCCTCATCTGGCATCATGGCCATGTTCGAAAGTTCGTCATCCAATGCCTCGAGCAAACTCGAAGCGTCGATGTTCAACGTTCCTGGCACCTGATCGTCAAGTTCCTCACTAAGATCGCCCAAAGCATCTTGCAGGGATTCAATGGAATCATCAAGTGCTGTTCCTTGCATATTTCGCTCATCTTCTGTCAAAAGTTCGTCGACTGAATCATCTATTCTATAGATTTCCTCCGCAGAGCGTTGAGGTTCAGATGATGCTTTTTGAAACCACTCGGCAAGTTCTGAAGGATCGACATCAATGTAGTCATCAAGCAATGAAAAGGAACCAATTGGTTCTGCATCGGTCCAGTCGTTTTGATCTTCTCCAGCAAAGAAGCAGACTCTACCTTTGTTTGAGGCGACGACTAAGGATGGCATACCTTGATGTTCCATTTTCCAAAAGGTACCATCTGTATGGGATCCAAACAAATAAAACCATGACGAAATGATAAGTTGGTTACCACTTACTGTGAGGTTTTGAACAGCATAATTCGTCCGCATGACCTCTTCATGAACACCATCGGCGTACTTTGTGACAAGTCCGTCGTCAAAGCCGCAAAACAAAATCCCACCATTTGACTGACAGTGTGTGAGGCGTGTTTTCAAATCTGAACGTTGGATCAAAGTGTTGCGGTGAAGGTCCCAGACCTCCATCTCAAGGGCTTCTTCATCCCCATCGACAAGGGCATATCCTTCTCTTCCAATGACCAAATGCTCATCGTTGTGAGAACCAAGGACAGTAATGGACTCTCCGACTTCACCTCGGCTTGGTCGCCTCCATGTTACTTCACCGTCTTTGAGCACGTGTACAGTGCCGTCTTCATGAGCTATGGCAAGGAATTGACCGACATATAATGCTCTTAAAACACCCTCAATCGTAGGAAACATGTCCGCCTTCTTTCCATCATAACCAATGACATGCAATCGGCCAAGTGCATCGACAACCGCCATGTTTTTCGGTCCTTGGTGAAGTGAAAACCCACCACCTGGGATCTCTATTGACCAAGCTACATGAGCATCAGAGTCTAAACAAGTGAGTCCAGTCATGTCATCCAATACAAAAAGGCGGTCAGCTCGTGAGCAGAGTCCAACCACTGTCGATTGACCCTTCCAATGGATTGATGTGTTCTTGGAAGCGTCATCTGTGAAGGTTCCAATTGAAACTCGTCCACCTTTCTCAGCCCATACGAGAAAAGATTCGTCGCCTGCAAGGCAAAGATGAGTCACCTTTGCCTCTGGTCTGAACGCCACGTGGGCACTGAGGGTTTGGACCATGTAGCGTTCAAGAACGCATGCCACATAACCTCATCCCTTTGTTGCTAATTTCTTTAGTGATGATTTGTGAGCAGCACTTCCCACCGTTGTTGATGTGAACCCTACGCTCCAATAATTAGAATTCATGCCCTGTTAGGGGCGAACATGGCCAACTTATGAGCCATCGTTATGCAAGTCGATGACTTCATCGTCTTCAGAGGATTGGTGCTTTGCTGCATCATTGCGTGAAGCAAAAAGGCGTTCGAGGTACGCATCATCGATGTCCCCAGTCACGTATTCGCCACTGAAACAACTCGTGTCAAATCGTTGTGGTGCGTCTTCGCCAATCTGGGTCGCTTCGATTAAGTCATCGAGCGATTGATAGAACAAACGATCGCTTCCAATGATGGTGTTAATTTCATCAATGTTTTTTCCATTGGCAATGAATTCTGTGATTGCAGGCATGTCAATACCGTAGACATTTGGATGTCGAACAGGCGGTGCAGCAGAGGCAAAGTACACCTTTGCTGCTCCAACATCGCGAGCCATTTCGATGATTTGTGCGCTCGTTGTTCCACGAACGATTGAATCGTCGACGAGGAGGATGTTTTTCCCAGAAAATTCGTGCTCGATGGCGTTCAATTTACGGCGCACAGATTTCTCTCGAAGCGCTTGGCCAGGCATGATGAATGTACGGCCAACATATCTGTTCTTGACGAAGCCCTCACGGTAATCAACTTGCAATGTCTCTGCCATCTGTAATGCAGCAATCCGCCCTGAATCAGGCACTGGAATGACCGCATCAATGTCGTGATCAGGCCATGTTTCGAGAATTCGTTGTGCCAATTTCTTGCCTTGGCTTAATCGGGCATTGTAAACTGAAATACCGTCGATCACTGAATCTGGTCGAGCGAAGTAAACGTACTCAAAGATGCAAGGGGCTGCTTCAACTGGTTCAGCACATTGACGAGTGAACAGATGCCCGGAGTTGGAAATGAAGATTGCCTCACCCGGCGCAACATCCCTGACCAGTTCAAACCCAAGAGCAGTGATGGCTACGGATTCACTTGCCACAATCCATTCTGTGTTACCATCAACTTCTCGCTTACCGAAGACCATGGGGCGGATACCATGTGGATCCCTAAACGCAAGAAGGCCATAGCCAGAAAGCATTGAGACACATGCATATGAACCAGTGACTGCTTTGTGAACACCTTGAACCGCACCAAACACAGTCTCAATGTCCAGGTGTGGCTGCCCATCGATGGACATGCTTGTCGATCGTATATCGAGTTCAACTGCGAGCATGTTGAGTAAAAGTTCGGAATCACTGCTGGTGTTCATGTGTCGATGATGCTTGTCGGTAAGCAATGTCTTGAGTTCTGAAGCATTGGTGAGATTACCATTGTGGGCAAGGCTCAGGCCGTAGGGGGAATTGACGTAGAAAGGCTGGGCTTCAGCTCTTGAAGAGGAGCCTGCTGTAGGGTAGCGCACATGACCAATGCCCACATGTCCTTGAAGGCGGCGCATGTGCCTGGTGTAGAATATATCCGAAACCAAACCGTTTGATTTTCGTAGGCGGAATTGACCATCGAATTCTGTCATAATCCCAGCAGCATCTTGGCCGCGGTGCTGTAAAACAGTGAGACCATCGTAGATCAATTGGTTGACATGGACGTTAGGTCGTCCTACAACTCCAATGATACCGCACATGATGTTGCCTCAACCAAACCAAATCTCGGCACTTTGTAGCCATTGCGCTTGTCGAAGAATGAAAAATCATTCAAGCCTTGGGTCGGTGAGACTTCTTTGCCCAACTGTGCTTGCGCATCCTTGCAGTTGCTCCATAACCGCATGAGGCGCAAACCCCCTTTTGCTTGTGGTAGGCGTTTCGTCCGCATCGGCGGCAGCGAATGTGAGTCGTCTTCTGACGCTTACCCATGGATGGAGTACCCTTCGACATAGAAACACCTGATGACTCCGCCCACCGACCTCCTCCTTATGAAAGCAACGGAGGCAGTTTTCGCTTTGCTCAATGAGAATCATTCTTCCTCAAAGACGGTTCTTCGAGCTTTTTGGGCAGTGATGGTAGCAAAAGTGAAACCGAGTCCGAGAGCAATCGAGAGAAGAATAGCGCCTCCAGAGACAAACATGTGGACAACATTGTAGAGGATTTGTGCTCGAATGGAGCCGTTGTCCTCCATCAGGAGATCACCTTGACTCAAGAGCAGCACTGTGACAAGAATGCCAATTGCCGCTGCTGCAAACATTCCAAACAATGGAGCTAGTGGCCTTTGACGTGAATCTGCATAGAAAAACAGATTGCCAAGCAGAATGAGGGAGCCAAGGATGTAGGAAGTGAGAATCGCATTGCCAAACCTCGGTAAGCTGTCAACGCCTGCGTTGATTGAACCACCCAGCGTGAGATCCAATGCCCATATTAAGACGAGAGGCAAAAGAAACGCCAGCAACATGGCGCGCCATGTAAAGACGAGGCGGTTTTCATTCATCTTCGCCACCTCCGCCAATGTTGGCTGCCACGATTGCCGCTACCTGTTTGAACTCTTTCTCAGTTGGTGGTTCGATGGATTCAGGTTCTGGTAAACTGCGCTCATGAAGGAAAATAATGAATCCAAAGACAAGAATCGCGATGGATAATCCCACGGCTGTTCCAAGCAGGTCTGCGCCAGCAAGCCAGAGATGATAGCGGAAGGTTTCCGCATCAACCACACGCCCATCAATAGTCATGGCCAGGGCAATGAGAAGAAAGACGAAAGCCGATCCGAACCACATCACATTTGATTCAGTTGCTCTTCGATCTCCAATCACACGAAGAGAGAGGGCCGAACCTGAGAGAAGACAGGTGAGCAGGAGAAGGAATGTGGGCCAAAACACAAGCCAGTACCGATTGACTTCACCATTCAAAGCAGGTGTCAAATTCCACCAGTGCATGCCGACAAACCAAATAAATCCGATGATGAAAGACATCACGCCGAGGCGTCTGTCACTTTTTGGAAGTCGACCAACAGGCACATTTCCAGAGAAGGCCACAAGGTAAACTCCCGCCAACAGGAGTGCGGCCGGGCCAAGAAGAAACCCTAACAAATGACCAGCAGCGCTCGATGGTGATTCTGGGACTGTCCAAGGTGAACTGACAATTCCAACAATCCCAAGCAGAGCAATTGCCCGCCCGAAGGTGGTTGTCGAGGTTGATTTTGATGAAAGGGAAACCCAAGCTCCCAAGGGGATTAAGGCTGCAGGGAGCCAAAACCACAGGGCTGCTTGGACCATCGGTTCCATAGCATTGCCTTCACCACTCATCTTATCAATTCAACCCTGAATTTAATACGCAGTGGCATGATTTGGGCCAAGGCCCAGTGCGGCATTCCTAAATACCCGACTCTTGTGGGCCGAATGCTTAAGGTGCTCTTATGGTGAAAATGCCTCGTCAAGTGAAGCGTTACAGTCCCTCTGCTGGTAAGCATACCATGCACACAGTGGAGCGCGTGAAGAAGAAGCGCGCATCCGAACTTCGCTGGGGTCAGCGACGTTTCCGCAGAGTCATGGCTGGTTACCGTGGTTTCCCACGTCCTAAACCAGACGGTCGTGAAAAGCCAACCAAGCGAGTGAACATCCTCTTCCGCTGCACCGAAACCGGCAAGGCGCACTACGCACCATGCAAGCGTGCAAAGAAATTCGAATTGGTCGACAAGTGAGTTGAATACTATGGCAAAACATTTCCTAAAAGTTTCCTGCAAAGACTGTGGCAGTGAGGCCACAATTTACTCTCGAGCGACCACCACCGTTGCTTGCTCAGTATGTGGCGCAACCCTCAGCATCCCATCCGGCGGAAAAGCGAACCTCGTCGGTTGCACCGTCGTTGAAGCGCTCGAGTAAGGAGGCTGAGCCTCCATGTCCTCTGAGAAATCAATCACAGCACCATCAGAGGGTGAACTTGTTGTCGTCTCAGTGACAACCGTTAAGCAAAACGGAGCCTATGTCTCACTCGACGAATTCGATGGCCTCGAAGGCTTCATTTTCATCGGTGAGATCGCAAGCGGCTGGGTCAAAAACATTCGAGCATTTGTCCGCGAAGGACAACGTCTGATCTGCAAGGTCATGCGAACAAGGAAGGATGGTACATCCCTCGAACTTTCACTCAAATCTGTTTCTGAAGAGCGACGCCGGGACAGACTCCAAGAATGGAAAAATGAACAACGTGCTCACCAATTGCTCAAGGTCCTTGGAGAAAAGGTTGGTTGGGATGCTTCCGAAACTACATCCTCAGGTGAAGAACTCATTGATGCCTTTGGTGGGCTGTATTCTGCTTTTGAGGAAGCAGCAATGAACGAAGGCGCCCTCCAGGACGCTGGTTTTGAAGGCGATTGGCTTCAACCATTCATTGAAATTGCCGTCGAAAACATCATTCCTCCGTTTGTAGAGATCAGAGGAACCCTTACCCTCAGCATCAACTCATCTTCTGGAGTCAGTGTGATCCGGGATGCTTTGCTTGCTGCAGAATCTTATTCTTCACCAGAGGAAGAAATTGAAATCACCTGCCACTACAATGGCGCGCCAGAATACAGAATTGAGCTGAAGGCACCTGATTTCAAAACCGCTGAAGCCCTATGGGAGCAAGCAACATCGGCAACCGTGGCTCACGTAGTAGATGCTGGTGGCGAAGCTGATGCCCACCGTGAGTGAACAAACTGAGGTGGAATCATGGCAAGGCAAATCCTTCAACAATGCCTTACATGCAAAGCATGGTCATTAGCAACCACATGCCCAGCATGTGGTAATACTGCTCAGGCAGCGGCTCCTTTGAAGTGGTCTCCAGAGGATAACCGGGCTCAAATCCGGAGAAAGATGTATGCTGTTGAATCGAAGGAATGGGTGGATGGCTTACCAAGCCTGCCTTCATTACAAGAGATGAAGGATGCACATACTCCATCCGAAGAAGAGTGATGCTCGCTCAACACAAACAAGTGCCAAAAAACGGGCCTATGAGCACTTCACAACATCAAACATTATAGCGCGGCGCGATTCGTTCGAATGTTTATGGGATTGCACGTTGAATGGAGAAAGCAGCCCAACACACTTGGCGATCATCGCATGATGCTGTTCGCCTTACCTGGCGTTGGTAATGTGGGGAAAGCAGCCCTAGAAGGGTTGACGCAAGTCAATGAGTGCACAGAGTTGGTACGGCTGCATCATACTGCCTTACCACCTCTCGCTATGCTTGACGAGGATGGATTATTGACGCCACCTCACCTCTCGCTTTGCTCTATAGAGTCTTCAACTGGAGTACGTATCTTGACGCTCACAGGCACCTCTCAACCTTTGGAATCCGAGCACCAAGGAAGTTTGGCCCAAGCGCTCATGGCATGGTTATCCGAACAGGGCGTCTCAGAATTGTATGTCCTCGCGGGATTGATGGACGCCCCAACTCGCAAGGAGTGTTTCATTGTGCCTTCAAGCATCGAACACCGCATCGATTTGGAAGCAAAGGGCGTTGATGTACGAAGGGATGAACCAAAGTCTGGAGCCATTGGTTTGACCGCTTTGATGGCATCGATTGGCCCGCTTCACAACGTTCAATCAGCCTGCGCTATTGCAACAACTGTTGGTTCAAGCGGAGATGTGTTCGCCTCACAAAGACTCCTCGAAGCACTCGATGGCTGGTTTGATCTCGGTATTGCTCTACCTGCGGATGCTCAAGCCATGCTTTCCGAGAAACTAGCTGCACTCGCTCCTGACACAAAGCAAGACTATGTGGCTGACCTCACTGAATCACCCGATGCATTCTACATGTGAAGGGCCTAAGCAGGCTTCAACTTTTGAAGGCGCCGAGAGAGAGATTTGAACTCCCGTGTCCAGGGGACAGTGGATTTCGAATCCACCGCAATACCGGGCTATGCGATCTCGGCCGCAAACTTGGGTTTAGCGCCACCGTCATAAGCATGGTGCTACACCAAACAGCCATGCAGGTCCAGTTCACAGGCCGAGATCACAACCTCACAATTGAGTGTACGCAAGGTGCGAGCGTGAGGGATGCACTTGGAAAGGCAGGAATTCTTGCATCAACGGTGATTGTGAGTCATGAAGGCGTTGTTCTACCTCATGCGACAACACTCAACAGCGATATCACGCTGCTTGTAACCACCGTCTCATCCGGCGGTTGATTTCAACGTTCAACCCGTTCAGTAATCTGAATCTTAGAATTACGATTGATTTGTCCTTTCACATCGATGGCCCAAGCATCGAGGCTTATGTTGGCTGCAACAAGCGTATCGCCTACTTCTGCGAGATCGTATTGTGGACCCCAATCCGCAGCCCACCCCTCGACTTTCATTGAACCGTGAGCATCCATCAACATCATACCTTTACGATGCCATGGTTTTCCATTTCTACCAACACCTTTCTTTTCAAACCGATAGACGAGCCTTCCACTAACGTTCCATCTGGCCCTGAAATCCAGCAAAGTCGTTTCGATATGCTCATTCTTGCCAGCGTAGACAACGATCGCATGCGGGTCTACTTTGAGTTGGAGTTCACCTTTGTAATTCGCTGAAGGCACAACGCCATCAAGGCGAACCCTATCCCCTTTTGCAAGATCTGCAGGCCATGCTGGTTGACCATCTTGGTGAGTATCAACGAGCAGTTGCAAGGAGGCGAAATGACCATCTTGTTCAATCTTAATCTTTGGACGACGTCCATCGCCACCCCCGATAATGCTGAACACTTCAGCGATGAGAGTCATGCGTGGTTCGAGTTCGTGAATTGGCGTGATATCGAACGCTGCCGAGGAACCTGGAAGACGTACTGAGCCACCATCTGGAAGAAGTTCTGACCCCTCGCCACCCGGGCAAACAAGATTCCAATCACAAGTTGAACATCGCTTTTCCATCGGTGCTTCTGCTGGTACGCCGCCTGAGGTAAAGCCCCTCATGGGCATTGGATCAGGAGGGCAGTCGTCCATCTTCGGTGTCTTCGCTTTGAGTTGCTTCCACAATTTTTCAAGCTCAGATTCCATCACTTCCATTTCAGCGACGGTTGGAACTTCAATTTCTTTGATGCTATTGGCACCCAAGTACCAGATTTGTAATGCATCAACTTGTTGTTCTCGATTGTGAGTCACCCACCACAACATGGCATACATTCTGAGTTGTTCAACATAATTCCCCGAGCGATCGCCAGCACCTACACTTGCTTTGATATCGACGATGTTGATTCGTCCATCCCAACGATAGACAAGATCGTATTCGCCCTGAAACCAATGCTCAGGATGAATCGCATTCATTGCAAATTTACCTGCATGTGGGTCGACGAACCATGGGCGAGAAATTTCCCAAGCTTCGACCCATGCCAAAGGGCCTTCTTGAGCGAGTGGATGTCGAAGGGACATCTCATACCTCCGCCCGTCGGGAGCAGGCCATTCTGGACGGACCCCTCTTCTCCACTGTTCAAGGTGAGGCCCCCCATTTGCATCATGACAACGCTGGACTTCTGCAAGATGCATCTCCAACCCTTTGAGGCACATATCCAAGCAGCGTTCGGGGTCAACACTTGACCAATCACCTGCTTTACGTTCATCATTTTCCCATTCTTCTTTCATGGCTTGAAGAGCTAATGGCAAGTGAACTTTGAGTCGGTCTTGAGCCCAAGAACGCAGAGCTTCAAGATCAGAAGGCCACATCTTCACAGGGAGCGCAAGAAGGCGATCGGCTGGCCATGGGCCTTCTGAGTCCCTGCTCGGCACTCCATCCTCATCCAGAGGGATGTTTGAAAGCGTATCTGATGAGGCGGTGCCAATCAGCAAGGCAGGAGATTCCTGAAGCATCCTACAGAACGCTTCCTCAACAGCTCTGCCGACAAAAAGCACTGGAATCTGAGGCATCTTGAACCTCAGAACTTTTTGATAAAACCACAGCCTTGAACATGTCTTGTAGGCATTGACTTGGCTTGCACTCAAGCGGTTATATGGGCCAACTGAATCTTCATCCTTGACCGCTAATCGTACAGGCATACACTGCAATGTGAACCGACGCTTCTTAAACTCTAAGTTAAGAACTGGAATCCTTGATTGTTAATCTGGTTTTTCGGTTATCAATTCGCAGCTGGGGCAAGCCCGCACGCCAACCAAGTTCTGCCGCCATGAGAGAGATGCGATCACCCGGGCGAAGACCTTCCATTTGCCCAGATATACTCGAGCCGAAGGCTGCGATTTCGACCACATGGCTACCATCCCAAAGGTGCATAGCGAACATGGTCCATGGTTTTTCATCCAATCGAACGCCCGAGCGTTTTCGCAAACTTAGAACAATGCCCTCAACATTTGCCCGGGTTCGAAGAAGCCCTATCCTTGTTGTTTCTGATTTCAATTCTTGTCCCAGTTTTGAAAAATACAGTTCGGCATCCGCAACGGTGAGGATCTCACTTTTCGAATCAAGGTACAACCGAGGACTGCCCCTCCAAACGCCCGGGAGCGCATTCAAGATGACAATCTCACCTTTTGGCCCATCATGGAGTGCAGAATAGGAGCCTGGTTCGCTCTCTTCGACTGTTATTTGCGCCCCACCTGCAACCAGCATAGCACCAAGCACTGGTTCTCCAAAGTGATTAGGCAATGGTCCCCAAGCACCTGTGAATGTGCCATGAACATGCACTCTGTTTGGGATTGATGAAAGAGGTTGACTTGGCGAGGCAATCTCCAATGAACGAGTTGAGGTAATCGACGCTAACAATTCAGCATTCACAATCGAACCATCTTCATCGGTACCGAGGCTGCACCAGTGGCAACCTGCTGCTTCCCCTGAACACGCTCTACCGGGCGGTGCTGGAAGTGCGACTGGTCCAGAACCCATGGACATCATGGATTTGTTAATCGAATAGAATTCATTGGTCATGATTTCAATTTCCTGCTTGGTTGGTGGCTCGTAGGTGAGGCGATGTGGTCCTGTAAGGTACCATCCTTCCAAACCATCAATGATTTGCCCTGAATGAGTTTCGTGCCAAAGCCAAGCATAAAATCGAAGTTGATGTTGAAGCGAGGCGGCAAACCTCGATGTCGGGTCCCCGGATTTGATATCAACCAGCCGTATATCTCCGTCCCAGCGCAACACCAAATCCAATTCCCCAGCAGCCCAGCCTTCTGGGTGATAGAGGCGTTGTGGTTGATGAACACGAGGGTCTTTGATCCAAGGGCGGGCAATTTCCCAAGCCTCATGCCAGGAGACCTCATCTCCCGGCTCATTCCAAACCATAGGTTCGTCTTTCGCCCAAGTACGCATACCGAAACTTCGCACTTTATCTGGCACGGGGAAACGAGGCTCATCGCCCCAAGCGGGTGAAGGGATCTCGAAAGGGCATTCACCTCGACGGTACTGTTCGATGTAGGGACCACCTCCTTCGATCTTACATCGATTGACCTCCTCCATGAATAACGTCAAACCAGAACGAAGTTTTTCTTCCATTGTCGAACGTTCGATTTCTTCCCAAACCCAATCCGAGGTGCGCCAAAGCGATTCTTCCCATGCCAAACGACCAGATTCTTGAGCACGTTGAGCCGCATCCGGTATTTTTTCTGCAATCCAATGGGTCAAATCCTTAAGTGAGTTGATACTTGCATCAGGCCTGTGCATCAAAAGGCCACACAATTCATCTTCGATGACTATTCCAAGAATTTGCGAAGGCGTCGTCGGTCCGGAGAGGCCTAGTTTTGATCCTAAAAACCACTGTCGTTCGCACCTCAAAAAGGTGGTCAAACCGCTTGCTGAGATTCGTGATCGTGAACGGCCGAGTGGCCCTCCAAGCGGCGGAAGTCCAACTGGCATTCATTTCACCTCGTCAATGGTTGAAGGAGTAGAAATCACCTGATGTGCGTTGTTCCCGGTCCTTACGCGATTCTGATTTATTGATCCGAGGGCGTTTGGAATCATGGTCACGACGGAACGTGACATTGACACCTTCAAGGAATCGATTCATACCCTCTTGCAACTTGAATGGCCCTTCTGCTTTTCCATGACGGCCGCCTTCGCCTTCAAAGACCAGCAAAGAATCGCTTACAATGTCGATGAAGTATACATCGTGATCGATGACGAAAGCTGATTTCTCATTGGCTTCCATCGTCCTACGAATGGCTTTTGCTGCTTCCATACGGGCGTTTGCATCCAAATGCGCTGAAGGTTCGTCAAGGAGGTAAAGGTCTGCTTCACGACCGAGGCATATGGCAATGGAGACCGCTTGTCGTTCACCACCAGAGAGCTTCTTTACTCTCTTTGGTAGCAATTCATCAACCCCTAGTGCACGAATCACGTTGACATTGAATTCGCCTGTTCGCCATCGAGGCCCTATTTCACTGTCGAGCCACAATTGGACGCTTCCGTCGATGTCGACATCGATATGTTGTGGTTTGTAGGAAATTGAGGCATCCGAAGTTACCCAGCCCTCATCGTAATCGTGTTCACCCGCAAGCACTTTGATCATGGTGGATTTCCCAGTTCCGTTAGGACCGACAACGCCGACAACCTCGGAGCGATGGACTGCGCCTTCACCGGTTTGGAGTGTAAAATCTCCGAGTTTTTTACCAAGACCTCCCCAAGAGACGACTTGTGATCCAAGATCAGCGACTCGGTCGCTATGATTGAGGAACTTGATTGGCTTGTCTCGAATTCGAACATTTTGTTCTGGAAGGAAGCCATCGAGGTAGGTGTTGATGGCTTGTCGAGTTGACCTGGCTGGTGTGAAAATACCGAAAGCCCCCTTCTTACCATAGACAATGTGCACGAGATCGCAAAGCACGTCAAGAACTGCTAAATCGTGTTCAATGACGATGACGCGCTTGGTTTCTGAGAGATGTTGAATGATTCGAACAATTCGCATGCGTTCATGAATGTCAAGGTACGAGGAGGGCTCGTCAAAGAAGTACACATCGACATCACGGAGCAATGTGGCACAAATGGCCATGCGTTGAAGTTCACCACCAGACAGTTGTTGAATGGTTCGATCGAGCAAATGATCAATGCCGAGTTTTTTGGTCATTTCATCAAACATCTTTCGTTCGTCGACCTTGGAAAGAAGTTCTCGAACGGTTCCCTTGACTCTCTTAGGAAGGCGATCGACATTCTGCGGTTTGAGAGCTACCTTGATTTTACCTGCTTTTACGGCAACAAAGAAGTCTCTTAATTCACCTCGCGGCAAAGACTCGATCACGCCATCCCAATCCGCTTCCTTGTCGAGCCAATCACCAAGATTTGGAATCATTCGTCCAGATAAGGCATTAATGGCAGTCGATTTCCCCATACCGTTCGGACCGAGAATGCCAACCACGCTTTCTTTCGAAGGAGTGGGTAAGCGAAACAATCGAAATCCATTCATGGAATATCGGTGAATCATATCCGTCTCAAGTTCACTTGGCAACTGTTCGATGATCAAAGCGTCATGAGGGCATTTGTTGACGCAAATTCCACAACCAATGCACAGGCTTTCAGAGATGTGTGGTTTGCCGGTTTTGTCATCAAGAATAATGCACTCTTGTCCGTTGCGAACGGGTGGACAAAAGGCATGACATTCGTCATTGCACTTCTTTGGCTGACAACTGTCTTCCTTCAGAACGGCTACTCTCATCGTGTCACCTCCTTCTCCGTTATCTTGCTGTTATTCGCTGGGACTTATGGAACTCGCGCCCAAACAACACTGTGCACGGGGATTCGCGCACGGATTGGGCAGAGCCCAACTTGTTCTCAAATGAGCCCTTTCAAGTGTTCGTGTCCCTTGATGAGGCGCACTGTGCATGGTGTTGGGAACTTCATGCTCGCCTTGCGAAGTGCATCACGGGCTGTGAGGTAAGATTCTGGGTGAACTTGCAGTGAAATAACTCGTTGCCCTCGCTTGACACGAGCTGCTGTTCCGACGTTCTTTCCAAACGCACATCGCATACCTTGAGACACACGGTCTGCACCTGCACCGGTTGCTTGCTTGTTTTCACGAAGAACGTGGTGAGGGAAGGTGTGAACTCGAAGAGCATAGCCTTGAGTTCCTGCTTGCTTACGGATCGTAGAATTCGAAATAACACGAGCTGCTTCGAGAGCAGTGTGACGAATTTGGACGTTGTTGTCGGCGCGCAATTCAAGGATGACAGGGAACTTTCCTGTCTCTGCAGCGACACGGTTTCCAACGTGGTACTGGTGGATTCTGTTGTTTGGGACACCACCGATGAACTTACGTCGGGTGTATGCAGGTCCCTTCAGTCGGCGGTACATAGATGCTGGTTTACGTGCCATAATGAACTCTCCAAGCAACCCTGCGACCAATGGTTCCCTTATCATCCCTCCGCCTCGGTCACTGCGAGTGAATGTACCCGGAAACAAAGTCAAACGATACCTTGAACACCGACAAAAGCATTCATGTGCTCCGTTCATTTGTTTGAGAACATGGCGAAAGGATGGCGTGGATACCTCGAAGAGGAATCCGAGTTTCAATGGATAGCCATGGCGGGTTTCCTCGTCTTCATTCTTCTTGGAGCATTGGCGATTCAAGGCACCAGTAATTTGCCTGGTGTCGAGGTTGGCTCAAGCGATTCAAGCCATTACGGCAAACGCATTCTCGATATCGAGTACACTGGTGACGATTCATTCACCGCCAAAATTCTAAATGACGGCGACATTGATTTATTCCAGCAAAATGATCGAACAACAGTCACTCAAATCATGACGGCCGAAGATGGTTTACCAGCAGATGATATCCACTTCATTACAACTCTTGAAAACGGAAACACGGCCATTTCCCCATCAACCAACACCATCCAAGTGATTCATTCGCCTCAAAATGAAGCCACTTCGTCGACGACGATCACCACATTAGAACTCGATCGAGGCCACGGAAATTTCACGGTCCTAGATCTCGCTGAATCTACAGACGGCCAATCCGCACAGTGGATGATGGTGACTATGGAGGGCTCGAAAACAAGCCTTCGTGGATTTGGGACAATTGGGAGTGGATATGATTCAAGTAACACCATTGCCGCCTCAATGTCTTCGAGCATCCTTTCCACCCCGATGGTGAACACCGCAGATGCCGTTTGGCAGAACGTGATGGCGCTTGGACACGACCAATGGGTTGCCTCTGGCTACCTCTCATACACAACCAACGAAGCAGGGGCAAGCCCTGCTGCCCCGAAAATTATCCCGGTGCTGGCCGTCGTTGATTGGGAGGGCGGACTGACCGCCCCGACAGTCTCGACCATGCATTCGGGAGAGGGTGGTTTGTACCACTCCTTGATGATGCTAGATGACGATGCTGTCTTTGCTGCAGGCGACCAAGGAAGTACGATTGTAAGCTCATCAGGTTCGATGACTCACTTCAACGTGGCAAGCGTTGCTGCTGTCCTTGATTGTGAGAATCGTGTTTGGTTATTTGGTGATGTTGGAAGCAAAACAATCGTCAGGTACTCTGGAGAAAATGCAGAACAACTGTCCTTAGCGCAACCATTGACCTTCCAAATCGAAAGCAAAGGATATGGGAACGATGTGATCTATTTGCACGGCACAGATGAACGAGGCGAGGCGCAAACACTGCTGATAGACACCAGTGCGCCAGGCTCTATAGAGAGCGGCCGTGGTTTCTTGAACTTCCTTTTCCTCACTGTGTTCAGCATCACCATGGGCGTCATGGCATGGACGGCTGGATCGAGATTATTGGCCGCCCAGCGGCTCTAGGAAAAGAACACTGAAGCATGGTTTTTTCTCGACCTTGCAAGAATTCGTTTGAGAACCTTCATTTGCTCTCGGCAACGACAGAAAACTCCAGCGGAAGCAAGGAGGTGAATCAAGATGGCAAAACGAGGGATGATGGACCAATTTACAGACATAAAGCTCGAGCATCCTGATTCAGTTTTGTTTTTCCGAATGGGCGACTTCTATGAATTGTTTCATGAGGATGCCGTGACTGGTTCTGACGTTCTTGGCCTAGCCCTCACATCTCGAGATAAAAAAGCAGACAAGCCAATCAGGATGGCAGGCTTCCCGTGGCATGCTTTGGAAGACAATATTCGTACCATGCTCAAAGCAGGTCACAAGGTCACAGTCGCTGAACAAGAACAGGAACTACGGGAAGGAGCGAAGTTGCTTGAGCGGGTTGTAACACGCGTCTACACCCCGGGAAGCTTGTACGAGGAATCCTTACTTGGAACTGAAGAACGATCGCTGCTCGCAAGTATCTGTTTGGACAAAAACGCCATCGGAATTGGCATTATTGATGCCTCGACAGGCCAAGCTTGGGCTTCAAATTTAGAAGGTGATGACCGGTTTTCAAGAGCGCTTGATGAAGTCCTTCGATGGCGCCCGACTGAAGTTGTTGTGTCACCGAAAGATGCTGAAGACGCCACACTACGAGCATTATTCACTCATCTTGACGGCGTGACAATCAGCCAGCACAAGGCTTCAAACACCAAACGCAGAGACCGTCTCACAAAGGTGCTCAAGGTCGCTGATCTTGGACATATTGACCTTGATGATGCACCACTTGCTCTTGCTGCAGCAGGACTGGCCGCAGACTATCTCGCTTCGATGCATCTCACAGAAGAAGTCCCGCTCCGAGATCTTGAAGTGATGGAGGAGAGCGCTCATTTAGTACTCGACCAAACAACGCTACGAAACCTCGAACTCACCTCCACGCTCGCAGGTGAATACGAAGGGAGCCTGCTGTCAACAATGAACGCCTGCAGAAGTGCAATGGGCCGTAGGCTTCTCAAAACATGGATCCTAAGACCACTTGCTGACCTCGAAGCTATTGCAGCTCGTCACGATGCTGTGGCCAGCCTCTCCCGCTCAGCACGGCGTTTGGATGGTTTACGTGAGGCTTTGCGAGGCTTGAGGGACATGGAACGCTTGGCCACACAGCTTGCATACAATCGTTCGAATGGTCGAGATCTACTTGCTGTGGCTGATGCTTTAGAACGCATGCCAGCCATCATCAACTTGTGCAATGAAACTGAAAACCCATTGCTACTCCATCTTTGTTCCGACCTCAATGCTCTAGAACAGGTCGCAGAAAACATTCGAAGGACCATTGTCGATGAGCCACCACTCAGCGTACGAGACGGTGGTTTGCTTCGCACCGGATTTGACAACAAGGTCGACGAACTTAGAGAAATAGCCTCCAATGGTCATAATTGGTTTTCCGAACTTGAAGCAAGCCTCAGAATCAATTTACAAATCCCTTCCTTGAAGGTCAAAATGAACCGACAAATTGGATGGTTTATTGAAGTGACAAAGGTGAATGAAGCAAAGGTCCCAGAAGACTGGAAGCGAAAACAGCAAATGACAAACGGCTCAAGGTACGTCACCGATGAATTGCTCGAACGGGATGATGCATTGCTTACAGCAGATACAAAATTGAAGGAATTGGAATACAGAGCGTTCATTGAATTGAGAGAACTATGCAAACAGCATGCTCCAACCTTGGCTCAAATCGCTGGGAAGGTTGCTGCCATCGATGTGTTGCAATGTTTCGGAACCATCGCACGGAACAGAGCGTGGACACGACCCGAGATGGCGCAACACGACCAAATGAAGATACAAGGAGCGAGGCACCCTGTTCTTGAACAACAATCTGGCTTTGTTCCAAATGATTTGGATCTTTCAAAGAAGAGGAAGTTTTTGTTGATCACAGGACCAAATATGGGTGGAAAGTCGACCTACTTACGGACCACTGCATTGATGAGCATATTGGCCCAGAGTGGCTCATTCGTTCCAGCTATCAAGGCAAAAATTGGTCTTGTTGACCGAATTTTCACACGTGTTGGAGCAAGCGATGACCTTCGAAGGGGCCGTTCAACCTTCATGATGGAGATGATCGAAGTCGCTCATATTTTACGCAGGGCCACCTCAAATTCATTGGTCCTTCTTGATGAAATTGGACGTGGCACCTCAACCTTCGACGGGTTGTCCATTGCATGGTCAGTCACTGAAGACATTTGTAAACGGATTCAAGCAAGGACCCTCTTTGCAACGCATTACCATCAATTAATTGGCTTAGAGGGTGAAGTTGAAGGGCTTGTGAACGTCCACGTTCAAGTAGCACAAGCCAATGGTGAACTTCGATTCATGCACACTGTTGCTGATGGACCTTGTGACGACTCTTATGGTGTTCAAGTGGCGGCTTTAGCAGGCCTTCCACGCCCAGTGGTTGAACGAGCCACAGATTTGCTTGCTTTCTTAGAACGGCAAGCGCAAGGTGCGAAGGCAGGGGAATCTGGCACACCAACCGCTCGAGCCCACGGTCAAGCGAGTTTGATGGGTTACTTCGCTGCTGCTGCGATGAACAATAATCCAGAAAATACAGCACCAACTGGGCCCCCTCAATCACACCTTGATGCGATTGAAAAGATCGTAGGATTGGAGGTCGATGAGATGACGCCAAGACAGGCCCACGACGCACTGTATCAATTGAAGCAGTTACTGGGAGATGAAAACAGTGAGTGAACCAAACCGAATTATGCAACTCGATGAAGCAACCATCGGGCACATCGCTGCTGGCGAAGTGGTGGAACGTCCGGCACAAGTGGTGAAGGAGTTGCTGGAAAATAGCCTGGATGCAGAGGCTCAAAGAATTGTCATCACCGTTGAAAGAGGTGGCTTTGATTTGATTCGAATTGAAGACGATGGCAGCGGTATCGACGCTGAGGACCTCCCATTAGCACTCGATCGTCACGCCACTTCAAAACTCAAGAAACGTGAGGATCTCAACTCAATCCACACGCTTGGCTTCAGGGGCGAGGCGTTAGCAAGCATCGGCATGGTGTCTGGACTTGCCATAGCGAGCCGACCTGTCGGCACTGATGGAAAACGAATTGTGATGAATGATGGAATCAAAGGTGGGATTGAACCTTTTGGTATGCCTCATGGTACACGCATTGATGTCGAACATTTGTTTCAAAACACCCCTGCACGATTGGCATTTCAAAGACGACCCGCCACAGAAAATGCACGTATTGTTGACGTCGTTGTTGCTCATGCAATGGCTCACAAAGAAGTGGCTTTCAGACTCCTCATCGATGAACGAGTCGTTCTCGATGTACCAGCATCCGAAGCAATGACAGACCGCCTATATGACCTGCTTGGAGGCCAAGCCCAATCCATGCTTGAACTCGATGCCCCTGAAGCGGATGAGAAAGCTCCCGGAGAGGAAACATGGTCTGGCTGGATCAGCACGCCTGACATCACACGTGGCAAAGGCGATGACATTCACATCCTCATCAATGATCGACCAGTTGCATCAGGACCATTCCTACAGGCTATCCGAAGAGGATATAGAACTCGGTTAATGCAGGGGAGACACCCATTGGCAGTTCTTTCACTCACACTGCCACCAAATGAGGTCGATGTCAATGTTCACCCCACAAAAAGAGAAGTTCGTCTTCGTCATTCATGGCGGGTTCTCGAACGATTGGAGAGAGCAATTGCACACACTTTGGAGTCTGTACCGACTCAACCAGATGCTGCGGGAGGCATCCCCGGATTGCAGGGCTTGAGTCAACATCAGGCCCCAAGCATTCAGGAACACTTCAAATCACAACCTAGTCAAATGTCAGACGAACCAATCGATCCGATTGCCGCTGCCGCTGGCACAACGCCTGTTCTTCTACCAAAACAGGATGTGGCGCCCCAGACTCCACCTGCATGGGCGATGGCTGCTGGTGCCCAGCTGAACCTCCATGGTGGTGAGGCTCAACCGACCACCAAACCCGTCAAGCAACGACCTCAATCCACCGCTCCTTCAGCCCAGAACACCTTACCAGGCATGGATGAAAAACCAACGGCTCCTGCATTATCATCAGCGGAAAGGGACTTGCACAGACATTCTGGAAAAGGCATTCGAACATCTCCAAACGATGAATCACCACTTGGCGAGATCATCAATGAATTACCCAAGATGGAACCATTAGCCCAATTTGCAGATTCATACATCCTCGTTCAAGCCGAGGATGAATTGTTATTGATCGACCAGCATGCACTCCACGAACGAATTCGCTACGAGCGATTGAGGAATGATGAATCGATTTGGGCAAGCCAAACCCGGCTTGAACCGCTCATATTGGACCTCGATGCGCGGCAAAGCACGCGCATGGAAGCCGCACAAGAACGATTCAGGTCCGTGGGTTTCGAACTCACAAATTCCAACCATGGATGGTCGGTAACAGCCACGCCACAATTGCTTGTTGGAAAAGAGGTCATCCCGTTCATGCTCGACCTTCTTCAGGACACCTCAGAGGATGGCGCACCATTGACCACTGTGGACGATCGCAAGGACCACCTCGCGTTTTTGAACGCATGCCGTGGCGCTGTGAAAGCAAACGAGAAACTTACTCTGCCTGAAATGAGGCGTTTGCTAGATGATATGCGCCGCATTCCAAACCCATGGGCATGTGTTCACGGTCGACCCACGGCACTCAGACTTCCGCTCGATGCACTTGACCATCATTTCGGGCGCCACGGTTAATCTTCAATCGGGGGCATTGTGACCTGCTCGATGCCAACGCCCGAAGCGATCAATCGCTCAATAAATGGCTCATCAGCGACCAAGTGCAAGGACTGTCCAACCACGTCGCCTCCACAAGCAGAAGCGAGGAGAACTGCTGTCATAAACAAACGATGGTCACCGTAGGTTTCGACTGGTTGTACTGGCCTTTGTGGATGTTGATCACCTTGAATGGTCAAGCCATCATCATTGACTTCCGTTGACATTCCGAATTGGGCAAGCACATCTGCTGTTCTACGGAGTCGATTGCTTTCTTTGAACGCCGCATGTGCTGCGCCTTTGAGCCTACCACCTTTGTTGAGGCTCAGAACAGCAGCGAGGGGAGGCAACAAATCGTTCGCATCCTTGAGATCGAGTTCAATCGATTTGTCTGCTTCTATTTTTGTCAACTTTGATTGATTCCAATTGATACCGAGTGAGGCTGCATGTTCTTCCAAGATCTCGTGACCGATAGCGTCTTTTTTGTCAGGCCAGCCAGTCAAATCAATCTCTCTTTTTGTGACCGAACAAGCCAACATAGCGAAGGCGGCCATGGATGCATCTCCTGGAATTGTGTATTCATTCAACCCTTTCAATGGAGTAGGTGAGAGCACGAGTTGATTCTCCTCCATTGATGCATCGCCCCCAAACATGCTCAACATCTTGAGGCTGAGTGCAGAATGGCGAGAAGAAACTTGGGTGCCCTCAAGCGTGATTTCAGTTTTGCTGGGTACGGTTGGCGCAGCAATAATCCATGAAGACACTGGTTGGCTTGAACGGCTGACATCAAGCGTCAATCCTGCTGCGAGCCGGGTGGGGTCCATCGGACCATCAATGAGTGCGGGAAGACGCTCTTCGCCCATACCTATGGATAACGTAGCACCCGATTGCTCGATGGTTGCCCAAAGTTCACTTGATGAACGCCTTCGAAGAGAGCCATCACCATCGAGCATGATTGGACCGCCAATCATCGCCGCATGTGGTGCAAGAAGACGCAAAGTGGTGCCCGAATTTCCTGCGTTGAGAACGGTCGCTGGACGTTTGAAACCAGACCCACCGACCCCATGTACAATCCACTTCACTGAATCAGGATGATGTTCAAAGTGAACTGGATTCACTTGATGCAGCAGTTCCCCGTTTTGATCAACATCTTCGATGCGCACACCAAGTTGTTGTAAGCATCGACGCATAGCACGCGCATCTTCTCCAGCAGAACCAACATTGTGTAACTCGACTGATTCAAACGATTGAGACGCCAGAAGAAGGGCACGGATCAGGTGGCTTTTCGATGGAGGGAGAGACCATTGAACAGGTTCGGTTGAACCCGAGGGTGTGACCCTTAATGCATGAACATCGTTCTTGCGATGGCCCTTGCCGCTCGAGGTCCAGCGCTTTGCCCAACGCTTGCCCATGCTGTAGCCACAGTCCCTTTCCCCATCAACCCTTGCAACACAGCATAAAGACCGGCGAGCCATAGCATGTCACATGGCCCTTCGCGATGCGTTGATGCGTCCTCTGTTGGACCTGCGCATTTCTGTCACGGACCGTTGCAATTTCCGTTGCAGGTATTGCATGCCTAGAGAGCATTTTGGCAGTGACCATGTCTTCCTCGATAAGGCTGAAATTCTTTCATATGAAGAAATCACAACGATTGCAGCTGCAATGCTTCCCCTTGGCCTACGTAAACTACGAATCACGGGTGGTGAACCGCTTGTACGCAAGGATCTTTCCAATTTAATTGGAATGCTGCGCAACCTCGATTCAAACCTTGATATCGCCCTTACCACGAACGGTATACTTCTTGCAAAGCATGCTAAGAAACTCAAAGAGGCCGGCCTAAATCGAGTTACAATAAGCCTCGATGCCTTGGACACTGAAGTTTTTCAGCACATGGGCGATACTTCACATAGGCCGGATGAAGTTTTGGAAGGTATCGATGCAGCACTCAAAGCAGGTTTGGGCGTGAAAATCAATACTGTTGTTCAGCGGAATGTAAATGAGAACCAACTGGTAAACATCGCCATCATGGCGCATAAGCGCCACATTACACCTCGCTTTATTGAATTCATGGATGTTGGAACTACGAATCAATGGAACCTCGATTCTGTGGTGTCTGGAGAACAAATACGAGAGATTCTAACCCAATCAATCGGGCCACTCAAACCAGTAACATCCGACCATCCATCGGATGTGGCGAAACGCTGGAAGACGAACGATGGCCATCATATTGGCCTTATCCAGTCAGTGACAGCACCTTTTTGCGGTGATTGTTCACGAGCAAGGCTCTCGGCAAATGGCTCGATGTACACGTGCCTGTTTGCCACACAAGGCAGTGATTTGCGATCTTTGATTCGCATGGGTGCTCATGAGGTCGATCTTCAAGAAGCTGTAAGCACGATTTGGTCAACTCGTAAAGATCGGTATTCTGAGGAACGAACACAAATCACTCAATCCTCGAAAAAGGTGGAAATGTCCTTCATCGGGGGATGATTAGACATCCATTGGTGGTAACATCACATTCACCAAGACGCTTTGCGAGTTAGTATCTACTAACTTGAACCGCCATGTCCCTGAATCAGAACCTATTGTTGTCGAGTCGATGACAAAATAATCACCTTGACTCACTGAATAACCAGCATCTCGATCGTGGAATGACACATTCGCACCAATCAATCCATAGACATCAGCGTCAGCAACATTTCCTCCCAACGGATTACCATCCTCTGATGAATCTGGAGCAAGGTTCCATTGGAGTTTAGCAGGATCGATGGTTTGATCGAGGCTTGTTAAACGAACCACATGAAATCCATTTGACAACCCACGTACGCTCACTGTGGCTTGTGGAGCGCTTTTTTCCGTCGTTGTGAGGGCGCCTTGCATCAGTACAAACACCATGCTGGACAGCATAACGGTGATCGCAAGCAGCAAGACTGTAGCGATGACAGGGCTCACCGCCTCGTCATTCCCCGCCCTCCGCATGCTGCGCATAATTACCCTGTGTCAACGATGGGACTTGAACCAACCGATGGCGAGAGAGCGATTTGAAGGATTTTCAAATCGTTTTCAAAAGAGCCAAACCGGTTTATCACATTCCATGGCTCGCTTGATACCACCGATGGGCCCAAGAATCCTCAGAATTCCTTCAGTGATCAAATCTCCTTTGAAGAATGCATAGCCCATGTTTTTGGTGCGCAATGAATTTTTCAAAGCACGACCAAGAGAAGCTCGCAGACGGTCTTCATACGCCGAGAGAGGTGTGCCTGTGTTCAAATGGTCGAGGATTGCCTCTGCTGCAAAGCAACCTGAGATGATCGCTTGTGAGATGCCGCCTCCGTTGCTTGGCATGACAAGACCAGCAGCATCACCCACAGCAAGGGTGGTTCCGTCGACCATTGTTTTCACTGGACCACCCATCGGAATCCAACCGCCCCCCCATGAAAGCACTTCAAACCCAAGTTCGTCGCAAAATGCTTGCAGGTGTTCTTTCAAATTGCCTTTGAGGTATCCGGCCCGAACGCCGAGCCCGACGTTCGCAGTGTTAGGTCCCTTCGGGATGATCCATGCATAACCAGATGGAGCGACAGAACCCAAGAATACATCAAAAGTTTCAGGAACATTTCCTTGCACTTGAGCGTACATTGTAGGAACTTGGTCTTTTGGTCTATAGCGTTCATCATCGCCATGACGAAGTCGTCCAACATGGGCCAAGGAGCCACTTGCATCGATCAAAAAGTCGAATGTGTATCTGCCTTTTGTGGTTACTAAGACATCCCTGTTTGATTTTCTTTGGTGTTGAATTCGAGTCATAGCCTCATCCATCTGAATGTCTGCACCAGCATGAATGGCCTTGTCACATAGATAACCATCAAAATGTAAACGGTGACCTGCGAAGGCATCAAGATCAAAATGGTAGGCTTTACCAGATGGAAGGAAAACCCTCATGTTATCCAGGTTGTGAAGTTTTAGACGATCTGGGAATTGAAAGTAATCATAGAGCCAAGTATGATTGTCAAGATTTGCAAAGGTGCCCACAACTTCACCCCAGTTTGGGATGAAGTTGTGG